>CAZAMT010000444.1:0-2502 GCA_964486145.1 uncultured Bacteroidales bacterium | reverse complement strand
TTCTTCGAAAAAAAGCTGCAAATATGGGCGCTGACCTCATTTTAATCACCAGCAAACAGGTGCACACAGCATATGGCGACCTTCCATCCATTGAAATGGAAGGTGTTGCTTATTCAAAAGATATGGTTGAGCAATAATACCTGAATAAGTATAGTTTCCTTAAGAATTCTTATTATTTTTATCAATAGGATATTCTAACCTGCCCTAATGGCTTCGCCAAGTCCTTTGGGGTTCATAAATTATTGATGCTAAATAATAAACCATTGTTTTATATAAGAATCATTTTTTCACAGCAGGTTTTATTCGGATCTACCAGATTATTTTTCATTGCTCTAATAATCTCCATCCGGTTGTCACTAATTGCTCTTTTTGCACAAGACTCAGGTTTTCAGAAAATCAGCCAGGATGAAGCGATTGTAATTGCAATAGAAAATAATCCCGAATTAAAGAATAAAATACTTCAACTAACAAGCATTCAAAAAGATATTACATGGTTTCCTGCTTTTGAAAAAACAGAATTAAACTACCGCTACGGACAATTATATTCTCCGGAAAGAGGGTCATACTTTGAAGTGATTCAAAATTTTGGAAACCCTTTTGGTTATGGCGCCCGTAAAGAGTTTAACAGCAATAAATTAGATCTTATTGAAAAGGAGAGGGAAGTACTGATAGAACAAAAAATTCAAGGTATCAGAAATAGCTATAATCAATGGATTTTTACTCACCATAAGTTAAATTTACTGGAGCAACAAAAAAATTGGTATGATGATTTTATGCGAATCGTGGAACTGCATTTTGAACAGGGTGAGTTTGATTTGCTGGACAAAGTTAAAGCCGAAACTGAATATGCTTTGGTCAGGAATAATTATTTAAAGGCGCAGGATGAGGTTTTACTATCGGAAAATGTGCTAAAAATGCATCTTTTTATTGAAGGAGATCTGGTGCCCGAATCGGAAGAGTTAATGCTTTATGAGATAGCAAAGGATACAGTATCAGGCATTAACAGCGAAATTGAATCGATGGATCAATATGTGGCATTAAATCAAACAAACATACGCATGCAAAAAATGAAAGCATTTCCGGACATAACAGCAGGTTATTTTCATCAGAAAATTGGTTCTGCCAGAGGTTTTCAGGGTGTAATGGTTGGTATATCCTTACCACTGTGGTTTGCTCCGATCAAAAGGAATGTTGAAAAAGCACAATTGAATGAAGAAATTGCACTAAACAATTATCAACAAAGAGTTTTCGAGGTTGAAAAAGAAAAAAATGCCATTATCATTCAAATGAACCGCTATTTTAAGCAAATTCAGTATTACAGGGAACATGCACTGAGGAAATCACAGATCCTTTTGCAAACAAGCCAGGTTCGATTTGAAAAGGAAGACATTGAATATTTTGAGCATCTTGAAAATTTAAACCTCTGGTTGCAAATTCAACTGGAATATATCGACTTAGTGAAAAAATACAATGAAAAAGCCATTGAGCTGGAATATTATGTTAAATAAATTATCTTTATTTTTAGTATTTGAAGGAACTTTTTTGTTCCTGCTGTTGACTGCTTGCAATAACAATTCCGGGAATGACAAAACCAAAATGAAAATTACTACTGCCGGCATTGAATCGGATGAAAGCCTAAAGGTTTATTCAAATACGGATTCTGTTTCATCTCAAAAATCAGAGACAGATGAAGTTTTAACCGGAACAGTTGAAGTTCCGTTAAATCAAATTACGTATGTCTCATTGCCGTTGGGCGGTATTGTTAAACGTTTACATATTCAGGAACCAACATTTGTCAGGGAAGGTGAATTGTTGGCAACCATAAGTCATCCTGAATATGTAAAGCTGCAGCAGCAGTATTTGGAATCAAAAGGGAAACTTGAATATTTAAAACAGGAATTCCAGCGTCAGGGAGAATTAACTATTGAAAATGCATCGTCCATTAAAAAACTTCAAAAATCTGAATCAGAATATCTTACGGAAGAAGCAAATTGCGTGGGGTTAAAAGCACAACTGCAGTTGTTGGGCATACACCCGGATAGTTTAAATCCGGATAATATCATCATTTACTTAAGGGTTGTTGCACCAAAAAGCGGCTATCTGACTACCATCAATGCAGTACAGGGAATGTATCATCAACCCAATGAATGGTTATTTGAAATTACGAATCGAAACAACCTTGATCTGACTTTTTATTTAGACGAAAAACATCATAAGCAATTGGTTCAAGGAATGCTCCTGGTGTTTTATCTGCCCGATAATCCCGATAAAAAGTACCAGGCAAAACTTCGCAACTGGGTTAAAAGAGTAAACACAGATGGTAAAATTAAGACTTATGCTACCATTGAAAAAGAGGCGGTTCAGTTTTTAATGCCGGGTATGACGGTGATTTGTGAAAATATGCCTGTTGCTATAAGCAGCAATAATGAAAAAAAATTAAACATTTCATGTATTGAATAACTTTCCGGTATTATTATTGTGCGTGGAGATTTCAACTATAAA
>CAZAMT010000443.1:0-2504 GCA_964486145.1 uncultured Bacteroidales bacterium | reverse complement strand
TTTATTGCTATCTTAGCATAAATCTAACCTGCCTCATGTCATGAAAATTAAAAACCACCTTATTGTTCTCATTCTCGCCACCATTCATTTTGCTTGCAACGAGTCACACCAAACCTCCGAAACAATTGACATCAGCATTGATTTGGAAGAAACACACCAAACCATTGAAGGCTTTGGCACCTGCCTGGTAACTTACCGGGATTATCCCCCGGAATACCATGACCCGGAATTTCTCGATCTTGTAGTAAATGATCTGGGTATTAGCATTCTTCGCGTACCCGTAATGGAACACACCGAATACCAAAATGATGATGGAGATCCTGACCATTTCAACTGGCAGGGATTTTATATGCAGAATAACAACCGCAGAAAGGGAATGGATGAGGAATTGAAACTGTACCAGGAATTCAAAAAACGAGGAGTTGACCGTTTCATGGCCACTCCCTGGTCACCACCCCAATACATGAAAACCAATAGAGCACCGATAAAAGGTGGCCATTTAAGAGCAGACATGACCGATGAATTTGCTGAATTTCTATCGGCTTATATTATCCTTGCGAAAAAAAATTACGATATTGATATCAACTGGATGAGTATCCAAAATGAACTGCTTTTTGCCCAGTTCTTTCGTTCTTGTGTTTACCAGCCGTATATTTTGAGGGAAACTGTGCGAAGCGTGAACCGAAAATTTAAAAAAGAGGGCATCAATACAAAGATTTTAATCCCTGAAGATATGATGTTTCTGCATCGTATGAAAGCGTATATTGAGCCTACAATGGCGGATCCCGAAACAAAAAATTTTAATGGACATTTCTCCACGCACCGAAAAGCAGAGAAGGAAGAATTGCGACAATGGGTAGAAGAAACCAAACAATACCAAAGACAGAACTGGATGACAGAAACTTCCGGTCACAACGCGAATTGGCAGGGCGCACTAAAAATGGCATCGGATATTCAGGATTACCTGGTAAACGGAAATTTCAGTGCATGGGTGTACTGGCAGCTTTCAGGTGGAAGCGGTAATAACATTGAACAGGAAGGAAAATATAACCTGCTGGTTGCCGGTAAGCCTACTCCCAAATATTACGCGGCCAAACATTTTTACAGGTTTGTGCGTCCGGGAGCATTAAGGCTGGAAGCAACTCCTGTTAGTGATTCACTTTTGGTTGCAGCTTTTAAGCACGAGGTAGATGGTAACCTGACAATAAATGTAATTAATCAAAAAAATGAGGACATTTTCGTAAACCTTTCATTTGAAGGAGAATTTATTCCCAAAAAATTTACGGTTTACAGTTCTTCTGAGCGAAACAACTGGGAAAAACAAAGTGCCATAAAACGTGGGGACAAATTGATGATTCCTGCCCGGGGAATAATAACTGCTCATGGATTTAACAATAAATTGAAAACAAAAAACACTGTTTCACTCCCGGAAGCATGGCAGGTGCCCAAAGTATCGGAAAATGAAATCTGGGGTAATGATGAGCCTTTAAACATTGAAAAGGAGTGGCAACGCGAAGCCGATGGCAATGCCAGTTTGTTATCGGAAGCAGAAAATGCCGTAACGAATCAAGCATTATCCAAGACCCGGTTTAATGGATGGACCATATTGCATGACGCAATATTGCAGGGGGATGGAGATGCTGTGCAATTTTTGATTGAAAACGGTGCTGATGTTGATGCCCGCGCGAATGACGGTTGGACTCCCCTACACGTGGCTGCATCCATTTTTGCAGGTAACGAAAGAATGAATGATAATAATCGTGAATACTCTAAATATGACATTTTTAAATTGGTACTTGAGGCAAAACCGGCAGTGAATGTGAAAACAGTTGATGAATGGACTCCGTTGCATTCAGCAGTAGCCAATGCATATACCGGTTGGCGGCAGAATGAAAAAATGGACTTAAAAAGAATTGAAGATTTGATAAATGCCGGTGCCGAAATAAATACCAAAGATATAAACGGACGAACACCTTTGCATTGGAATGCATGGCAGGGTTACGCGCAACAATCAGGCACCCAGGATATAAAAGGCTCTGTAACGCGGTTGCTGCTAAAATTTGGTGCAGAAGTGAACGTACAGGATAAATTTGGAAAAACACCACTGCATTATGCTGCTCAAATGGGCTATAACGAAATCGTTTTTGAACTGGTGAATGCAGGTACAAATATAGATATCACGGATGCTCAAAACAATACGGCCATGGATCTTGCCAAACAAAGAAACCTGGAAGAAATTGTTTACATCATCAACAATAAGAAATTACCCGAAAATGCATCAATAAACAAAACTTCGGACAAAGACATAAAAGGAAAACTGGGACAGGAACTTGTGGAAGCTGCCTGGAATGGTGACCTTGAAAAGGTTAAAGAACTCCTTGATAAAGAAGCAGATGTAAACTATGTTGATATGGATGGTTTTAAGGCAATCGACCGGGCCAGGGACAACGGTCATGACAAAATTGTTGAACTGTTGGAGGCTCAGGAGGAAAAATAAATAAAAG
>CAZAMT010000442.1:0-2506 GCA_964486145.1 uncultured Bacteroidales bacterium | reverse complement strand
ACTTAATAACTTAATTATAAACACATGAAAAAGAACAATACCAGGAAATTTTTTCTAAGCATTATTTTGCCTTCCCTGTTAACAATTTTGTTATTCGTTCTGGCATTGTACACCCTGGTAATCCCCATTTTTGAAAAGGCAATGATGGACAGGAAGAAGGAAATGATACTGGAGCTTACCAATACAGCATGGAGCATACTTGAAGAAAACCATCGACTACATCAACAGGGCAGGGTAACATTAGAACAGGCGCAAAAAGATGCCCGGCTACAGGTAGAACAAATGCGTTATGGTAAGGAACAAAAGGATTATTTCTGGATCATGAATACCGAACCACGAATGATCATGCATCCGTACCGCAAGGAACTCAATAATAAAATGCTGGATACATATACTGATTCTCACGGCAATGCATTGTTTATGGACGCCTTGCATGCAGCCCGGGAAGAGGGTGAAGGTTTTATTGAATATTACTGGCAATGGAAGGATGACACGTCAAGGGTTGTACCCAAATTGTCTTATGTTAAAGCTTTTACGCCATGGAATTGGATAATAGGCACGGGAGTTTATCTCGAAGACATTGAACAGGAAATTAAATCACTCCGAAAAAGACTGTTCAGAGTATCCGGACTGATCATGCTCATTATCGGCATTATTCTTTTTTATATTGTAAGGCAAAGTTTATTTCTTGAACGCCGAAGGTTAGCAGCGGAAAAAAGCCTGTTGCAGTCGAAACAGCGATATAAATACCTGGTTGAAGCCTCCACGGAAGGCACATTGTTGCTATTAAACAACCGGGTGACCTTTGCCAATAAAAAGTTCATACTCATGTACAATTGTCCGGATATAAAACTTACCGGAAAGCACTTCAATGATCTGTTCGAGGTTACTTTTGAAGAAGTGGAAGGTTTATTCAAAAACGATAATGAAACTGTTACATTGGAGACACGGTTTCAGTGCAGGGAAAATACCGGTGCTGAAACGGTTATTTCGGTATCGCGCATTTCCATTTCCGGGGAACGGGGCATAATCGTTGTAGCGCGGAACGTGACAGAATCAAAAATCCTTGAAAATGAAGCATTTAAACTCAGTGCCGAATTGCAGGATTCCCTGCAATTGATGAATCAGCCCATAAAGCCATATGTTAAAGAATTATATAAGGTATCCATTGAGACTCAAATCAAAGATGCCGCGAACCTGATGACCCAAAAAGAACAGAAAATTCTTTTTGTAGAAAGCAATCAAAAAATTATTGGAGCTATGAACGATACCGATCTCAGAAAACGTTTTATTTCCGGTAATTTACCAGAAAATGCAACTGTAGCAGAAATTATGACTTCACCGGTCGAAAAAATCAATGCCGATGCGCTTTTATATGAGGCAGTTTTGTTATTTAAAAGGAAAAAAGTTTCTCATTTACTTGTTCAGGACAATGTCCAGGTAAAAGGTTATATCAGCAATCAGGATTGTCTGGAATTGCAACGAAACACCCTTAGCTATATGATTGAGGAAATAGAAACTGCAAACCAAACAAGTGATATCAAACGTATATATCAGCGGTTACCCTTGATGGTTAACAGCCTCATTACAAGTGGTGATAGCATACGAAATATTAACAGGGTTATTACTTCCGTTTCGGATGCCGTAAGCAATCGTGTAATTGAAATCGTACAAGATCAAATGGGGGCAGCCCCATGCCCGTTTGTTTTTATTGCCATGGGCAGTGAAGGACGATGCGAGCAAACACTGGATACCGATCAGGACAATGCCATTATTTTTGCGGATAGCACTGAAAATCATCAAAATTATTTTTTGAAATTAGGCAAAAAAATCAATGATGAACTACATCAAATAGGCTACAAGCGGTGTGATGGTGAAATCATGGCAGGCAATCCAAAATGGTGTCAGCCAATTTCTGTTTGGGAAAAATATTTTTCAGATTGGATAAATACACCTGAGCCGCAAAGTGTGCTTGAAAGCAGCATTTTTTTTGATTTCAGGCCTGTTCGCGGAGATAGTTCCCTTGTTGAAGGTTTACGGCAACATATTGCATCTGAAACAAAAAATAACCATCTGTTTTTTTATCATTTCGCGGATGCCATGATCAAATATAAACCATCATTTGAGGACAATAAGCTGAATCTAAAAAAAGTCATGCTCCCATTGGTTGGGTATATTCGTATTTATGCACTAAAGCATAATGTTTGGTCAACCAATAGCATTGAACGACTTGAAAACCTGGTGGAAAGAAATGAAATGGATGAAATACGGTATTGCGAAATAGAAAACATGTTTAATACCGTTATGCTCATGCGTATCCGCAACCAGGTTCAGAAAATTATGCGAAACGACCCGGCCGATAATATAATTCATAACAAAAGCCTTTCAAAAATTGAGAATGCCACCTTATCAAAGATATTATCCGAACTACATGAATTGCAAAGCGAGCTTGCCATGGAGTTTAAAAATAATTAGTTTCCGGTGCACTGCTTGCAGTTTTTTCTAA
>CAZAMT010000441.1:0-2533 GCA_964486145.1 uncultured Bacteroidales bacterium | reverse complement strand
CTAAAGCTTAAACATCAAAGCAAAGGAAGAAACCCGGCTTTGATTTTTCATGAAAAAGCTAAAAAGTATGTAAATGAGCCTTACAAAAAGGCACAAAAAGAATATGGCCGTATTTGAAACGCAAACAGACCTGTCCGGTTTAAATGATCATCAACGTGAGGCTGTAATCACGGATGAGAAACGGGTATTGGTTCTGGCAGGTGCCGGCTCGGGAAAAACCAAAACACTCTTGCAAAAGCTGGTTTACCTGGTCAATGACAAGGGTGTAAAACCATCATCCATACTGGCCATTACCTTCACGAAGAATGCAGCCAACGAAATGACAGACAGGTTGATATTTGCCGCTGATGAAACCGGTGAATATCAGCGCATAATGAACGATAAAAAGATATCGGTTAAAGACAAAAATTTCTATCGGTTTACATATATACGTAAATTCCGCTGGATTCAGCATTTGACTATTAAAACCTTTCACAGCCTTTGTTATTCCATCCTCAGAAACTTTGGTACCGATGAATTTGATAACCAGTTTCGGGTTATTGGGGATAGAAAAGTGGTTGAAGAACAATTTGAGAAACATACAGCACCGGAGATTCAATTTGAAGTGATGCAAAAAAGTGTTATTGAAGCTTGTGATGACCCCGATTTCATGCTCCGGCTAAAAAGGTATATTCTTGATTATTTCATTGACAATATTCATAAAGAGGGAAAAAACAAAAATGCAAAGGTTTACGATGGAAAATTTTATACAACACTGAAAGGTGAAAAGGTTCGTTCAAAGTCTGAAAGGGACATTGCCGACTGGCTGTACCGACACAACATAAAATACATTTACGAACCCGAAATCAATCTGAAAGATTTCAATTTTAAACCGGATTTTTACATTCCACAAGCAAATTTGTATGTAGAACATGTAAGCAAAAAAAGCTACTCGTTGCGTGACAAAGAGGAGCAATTTCATAAAGCTGGCAAACTGTATGTAAAAACATTTGAATCCATGACGAAGGATTCGACTTTATTTAACAGAGCACTGGACCGGATTATCAGTGGTCATTTATCAGAAAATTACTCTCCTGAAAATGCACTGTCATTCGAGGAAGAATTTAAAACATACCACGAAGAGATCCGCAAATTTATCACCCAGGTTTTGCGCACCATTGACATGGTAAAAGTTGAAAACCTCTCAATGGATGAAATTTTCTCCCGTGCACAGAGAGACCAACATGAACGTGTCCGGATTTTTTACCAGCTTGCACTACCTTTGTTCAACAAATATAAAAACTACTGCATTAATAAATCGTATTTGGATTTCAACGATATGCTCATCCGGGCGCTTTCCTTGTTTAAACATCAACCTGAAATAAAGGAAAAATATCAAAACCAATACAAATACATTCTTGTTGATGAATTCCAGGATGTAAACAACTTACAGGTTGAACTCATTCATCAGATACTTTTAAAAGATTCGCAATTGTTTTGCGTGGGTGATGACTGGCAAAGCATTTATGGATTCAGAGGTTCGGAAGTAAATTACATCATCAATTTTAAAAACTACTTTCAAAATGCGACTGTTATTAAGTTACGACTAAACTATCGGTCTACCGAACACATTGTCGGGGCAAGCAATGAAGTTATCAAGAATAACAAGCATAAAGTTGAAAAAGAAATTGTTGCATCAAAAAAATCGGCCAATAAAATTAATATTTACGCATACCAATCGGAAGACGAAGGTGCTGATTATCTAATATCAGAGATAAACCGGTTGCTTGAAAGTGGTTATTTGAATGAAGATATCCTGATTTTATACCGCCGCAGCCGTATGTTCGAGCCTTACCGATACAGATTGAAATCCGAAAATCTGAGAGTTAGCGCGAAAACCATTCATGCCTCAAAAGGCCTGGAAGCCCGGGCTGTATTTATTATTGGACTATCTGAAGGTTATGGCGGTTTCCCTGACATTTGGCTGGATGACAGAATATTTCAGTTGATACGCAAAGCCAAACATGATTTGTTACTTGAAGAAGAGCGGCGATTATTTTACGTGGCACTCACCAGGGCCAAAGATGAGTTGTTTCTGTTAACAGAATATGGAAACCAATCCAGTTTTATCGAAGAAATACCGGAAAAGTATTTTGTGAGTTTCAAACAGGGAATAAAACAGGTAATTGATACATTTAAACTTTGCAAGTCATGCGAGCAGCAGATTGAAGAACATTTTACCTTTTGCCCGTATTGCGGAATAAAACTGGTTTAACAAAAACGTGAATGTGCTATGAATTTCGATATCAGATACAAATCAGATATTATGAAGCTATAAAAGTTTCGTTCATCCTCATCAATGCTTTCTTTGATCAAACAAATTCAAACCTGCCTTTTATGTTCCAGGTTAGATTATCTACTTTTTTCTACCACTTATAGTCATTTTTGGTAATTTAATCAAATTCAACGTTTTAATTGAAATCATACTATCACAAATACGTATTCAATAGTGTGCAGAAGAAACAATTGAAGTTAAGACGTTATGAAACAGACC
>CAZAMT010000440.1:0-2557 GCA_964486145.1 uncultured Bacteroidales bacterium | reverse complement strand
CTAACATTTATAACCAAAAAAATTTACAATCTTTGTATTTTATTATTTTTACTGTTTGTTCATTAAAAAATGATCATGACCCATCCCGATTCATACTTGTGGCATCAGGTTAAAAATGATGATGAACAGGCTTTTGAAAGCTTGTTCCGAAAGCATTTCGTTCCTGTATGTAATTACGCCATCGGGATATTGGGTAACAAATCAATTGCTGAAGACATAACAGAGGACTGTTTTTTGAAATTGTGGCAGCAAAGACATGCGCTTGAGATAAATACATCTTTCAGATCTTATGTAACAAAAGCTGTAAGAAATCGCTGCATAAATTTTCTGGAACATGAAATGGTACAGGATAAATACCTAAAAAGGAAAAGATATGTTTTGTATGACAATGAATTAAAAGAACCGGTGTATGCAAACAATCCTCACCAAAACCTGGTTTCGAAGGAACTTGAAAATGAAATTGATAACGCCTTGCAATCGCTTCCTGTACAGTGCCGGAAAATATTTGAACTAAACCGGTTTGAAGGTTTAAAATACAAGGAAATTGCTAAAAAATTAGATATTTCCATTACAACAGTAAAAACCCAAATGAGCCGGGCATTAACAAAGTTGCGGTTGCAATTGAAGGATTTCCTGCCTTGATAACAGTAGTATCCCAATGTATTAAATAAAAACACCCACCACTGTCATACAAAAGAATAATCTTCCTGTCTTATTAGTGAAGAGGAAAAAAAATGGAAAACAAAATCTCAAACATAAAGCAATTGCTTATTGATTTTATCACCGGTGAAATTGATCCAGCGGATAAAAAAACGGTGAAAGAATGGATTCATCAATCACCGGAAAATGAAAAATATTTCTATCACCTGCGTGATGTATGGGAATCAGCAGCCACGAAAAATCCAAACACGAAGCTTTCAACGGATAAATCATGGAAACGCATCAAGAAAAAAAGTCATTCTACGAAAAATAAAGAACAACATGTTTATACGCTGCTAAAAATAGCAGCAATTTTTATCATTGCCTTTGGGCTGGGCGTACTTTTTGATTCATTTTTCTCACCCTTTGAAGGTTATTCTGGTGAACAAAAATACAACATCACTGAAACCCCCCGTGGCTCAAAATCAAAAATAATACTGGCCGATGGTACTGTTGTTTGGCTAAATGCCGGCAGCAAGCTTACATATCCGGTTAATTTCTCAAAAAAAGAGCGACTTGTAGAGTTAGAAGGAGAAGGATTTTTTGAAGTGAAAAAAAATGAAAGAAAGCCATTCATCGTTCAGGCCTCCGACATTAAAATCAAAGCGCTGGGTACCAGTTTTAATGTAAAAGCCTATGCAGAGGAAGGTACCATCGAAACTACGCTTGTGGAAGGGCTGGTAGCCATTCAGAAAGAAATGGAGGAAGAAGCCATCCTCTTAAAACCTAACCAAAAAGCTACGTTTTACAAGGAAAGCAACACCGAAAAAGTCGAAACTATAACTAAAAAAGATGAAACAACGGGTACCGCCCAACTTAGAACTGAAAAACAAAATCCCGTTCAGGGAAAAGTAGTGGTTGACGAACATGTTGATGCGGTAGTTAACACATCCTGGAAAGATAATCAATGGATTATCCGAAACAAAACACTTGGAGATTTAGCTGTTGAAATTGAACGCAAATACAATGTATCCATCATCATTAGCAGTGAATCTTTAAAAACGTTTAGATACACAGGGACCATTGAAGATGAGCCACTTGAGCAGGTTCTTTCCCTGATAAGTATGACATCCCCCTTAAAATATCGCATTGACGGGAAAAACGTAATATTTAACGAAGACAAACAGTCGAAAGAACGTTTTAAAAATGTATATAATCAATGAGCTTTTTTTTATGACTAACTGATTTTTAACCATCTAAAACACGAGAATTATGAAAACTTAGAAAGAACCAAAAAAAACAGGATGCCACCAGCATCCTGTAATTCAGTCATCATGTAAATGCCATTTAGAAAAATGGCCTTCTTATGTATAACTTTTAAGCTATGTAAAATTATGAAAAAAAAACATGAATGGAAAACGTATGCCCCGGAAAAAGGTGCATACAAAATCTTACTAATTATGAAACTATCTTTTTTACTAACCTTTCTAATGTTGCTGCAAATACAGGCAGCAGTGTATTCACAGAATTCGGTTTTTACAATTTCTGTTGAGAACCAGGAAATAAGGTATGTATTAAAAGAGCTGGAGCAAAAAAGTGATTTCCGGTTTTTTTACAGCGAAGATTTTCAATTGTTAAATAAACGGGTAAGGGTTAACGCATCCAATGCTTCTATCCAGGATGTATTGGATAAATTACTGGAAGGTTCCAGTCTTACCTACCGAATATTTAGCGATAACCTGGTAGTAATCATCCCTTCGGATGAAATTGAACAGGGAACTAAAGTAGCAGGCACCGTCACCGATCCCAGCGGTACCCCCCTCCCCGGTGTAAACATTGTGGAAGTAGGCACCACCAATGGAGCCGTAACCGATTTGGACGGGAATTATTCCATCACCGTAAGCTCGGAAGATGCCGT
>CAZAMT010000439.1:0-2594 GCA_964486145.1 uncultured Bacteroidales bacterium | reverse complement strand
GCCATGGAGTTTAAAAATAATTAGTTTCCGGTGCACTGCTTGCAGTTTTTTCTAAATCGTGATAATGAAAAAAACTATTGGTGTGTTGGGAAACAAAATAAAACTTCCTCAAATAAAGCCGCCTTAACCCTAAATTCCCTAAATGCTTCTTAATTACAACAGTTAACTTAAAAAACCGGTTGATGAAATTTTTTCCTTATAGCTGTTTTTTTATTTGATCTTCAGTTAACCTTGTTTTTAAACAAAAATGATTTAATTTGTCAATATAAGAATTGAATTTCTGCAACATGAACCAAGACAAAACAATAAGTTTAACTCAGTTGGTCGAGCAGTACACACAGGATTTATTTTCCTGGGCGCTGCACAAAGTTTCAGACACCGAATTGGCAAAAGACCTGGTACAGGAAACATTTCTGGCAGCAGCCGAAAAAATTGAAACATTTAAAGGCGATAGCACTCATAAAACCTGGCTGTATGCTATCCTCAACCATAAAATTATCGATTTTTACAGGAAAAAGGTAAAACAACCCATTGCAACTGACAACGATGTTTTCTCAAAATTTTTTGATGCCGGCGGAGATTGGAAAAAGGAAGAAAGGCCGAAAGACTGGCATGAAGATGAAGAGCATTTGCTTGATAATTCAGAATTCCAGGCAGTACTGAAAAAATGCCTGGATGCATTGCCTGAAAAATGGGGCATTGCTGTCAAATCAAAATACCTGTTGAATAAAAAAGGTGAAGAAATATGTCAGGAACTGAATATTGCCCCTACTAATTTTTGGCAAATTGTTCACAGGGCTAAATTGCAGTTGAGGGATTGCATAGATACAAACTGGTTTAAAAATTAGAGTAGTAATGAAAAAATTAATGCATATTCTTTTTCTTTCATGTTTGAAAGCTACTGAATTGATTGAAAAAAAGATAAATTTCAGGTTGAGCAGAAAAGAAAAAATACAGCTTAAAGCACATAAAATGATGTGCAGTGCCTGCACGAATTACGAAAAACATAGTCTTCTAATTGAAAAAGGACTTAAAAAAAGCATGCATCCTGACTTCTCACAGGAAGATCTTAAATCACTAAAACAAGGGATACATGAAAAATTGGAAAGATTGAAATAATAAAGGAGAAATGATATGTTCAGGTACTATCTTCATCTTGCTTTTGGCAAAAAAACATTTATCCGCGCAGTTCGCGTTGCTTTGTTGGTGGGTATTATCCTGAACCTGATTAATAATCCGCAGTTTTTCCTTGATTTTTCGATATATGACCTAAATTTTCCCCGCGTTTTACTTACTTTCCTGGTACCATTTTTTGTATCTACTTATTCATCCGTGTTGAGCAACAGCAACTTTAAACCGGGCAAAGTTTCGCACATCGATGCATTATTGAAATGCAAAAGCTGCAGAAAAACCGATTTTCATGTTCACATTGGTCAGGAAGTAGAAGAATGCCCGCAATGTAAAGAGAAAACCAGGTGGAGTCCACGAAAGATTTTTTCACAGGTTAATTCTAATAACGAATTACTTAAAAGCCTTGCCCTTTTTGCCCGCTATAATCCACAACCACTTTTCAGAATTGATGCAAATAGTTTAATCATCGGTGCAAACCCGGCTTCCGAAAATTTGTTTCATATAAAAGAACTTACAGGAAAAAGGTTGGCTGATTTGATACCTGAATTGACTGAAACCGATTTTTCGAAAATCATCCTAAACCAAGAGGTGCAAGAAAAAATGATTCAAATTGGCAATACTTATTTTAATCTTGTATTAAAAGGTGTGCCTGTACTTGAATCTGTGCATGTATATGGGAATAATATTACCGAAATTGTTTTAGCAGAGCAAAAAATTAAACATCAGGCCGGTCAAATTCAGAACAGCATTCAGTACGCCCGGCGAATTCAACAAGCCATGTTGCCGGGAAATGATGTGATATCCCGGTTGTTTCCCGAACATTTTATTTTTTACCGCCCCCGAAACATTGTAAGCGGCGATTTTTATTGGCTCAACCAGGTAAACCACTGCAAAATCCTTGTAGTTGCCGATTGCACCGGTCATGGTGTCCCTGGCGCTTTTATGAGTATGATGGGAATTTCCCTGCTGAATGAAGTTGTATTGCGTGAGGAAATAACTTCACCGGCAGCAATTTTAAATACCCTGCGCGAAAGATTAATTTTGTCCTTACAAACTTCGGGTAAAAACACAAACATGGCAGATGGCATGGATATTTCAATTGTTGTGCTGGATGCCAGGGATAGCAGTCTCCGGTTTGCAGGAGCATTCAATCCTTTATATATTTTCCGGAAAGGGGAACTTAAGATTCTTGAGGCTGACAGTATGCCGGTTGGTGAACATGTGAAAGATAATTTGCCATTTACAGAAAAAACATGTAATCAGGTTCGGGGTGACAGGTTAATATTATTTACGGATGGTTATAAGGATCAATTCGGCGGAGAACATGATAAAAAGTTAAATTCTAAAAAGTTTAAGGAATTATTCGCCAATAACATTCATTTGCCCATGGATAGCATGTTTAATCAAGTAAAAAATTTCTATGATAACTGGAAAAACGATAATGAACAGATTGATGATGTTTT
>CAZAMT010000438.1:0-2601 GCA_964486145.1 uncultured Bacteroidales bacterium | reverse complement strand
ATGAAATCATTTTTTACAAGCAACCTTATTATTTTGTTAATTCTCTATTTTTCTTGCTGTAATACCCCAAATCGGAAACCATCTGAAGAAACTCCTTCCTATAAAGTTGAATTTCTTCAAAAAGGTGAAAAAATTACCACAGCTACACAAAAAGAACTGTTAAAAAATGTTTCCGGTGCCATGCAACAGGGAGGCCCCATCTATGCAATTGATTTTTGTAATACAAGAGCTACAGAACTGACAGACAGCCTTTCACAAGAATTTAATTGCACCATTGAACGGATATCCCTTAAAAATCGTAATCCGGAAAATTTTCCTGATTCCGAGACAGAGATGGAGCAATTAAAAACGTATGAGAATCTTCACAAACAAGGAAAGGAGTTAGAACCAACCACGATTGACTTTAATGACAGGATAGAATATTACCGACCGATTATTATCGGTATGGAAACCTGCCTGAAATGTCATGGTAAAATAGATAATGACCTGAACGAAGAAACAAAACAAGCGCTCGCGCAACTTTATCCCAAAGACCGGGCTACAGGTTATCAAATGCATGATTTCAGGGGGTTGTGGAAAGTTAGTTTCAATAAATAACATGTTGTGCAGTCACGTAAGCGTATGTAGCCATTTCGAATTTTCCGGGCAGATCGTCTCTAATCGTTTTGTAATCAGCTTCAGTGAGATTAAACTCAAAAAAACAACCAACCCGTCAGTTGCAGTTTAAAATAAATCGATTAATCCAGTTTCAGAACCGCCATGAATGCAGATTGTGGTACTTCAACATTCCCAACCTGGCGCATACGCTTTTTACCCTTTTTCTGTTTTTCAAGCAATTTTCGCTTTCGGGTGATATCACCACCATAACATTTTGCGGTAACATCTTTTCGCACTGCTTTTACTGTTTCCCGGGCAATGATTTTTGCTCCAATGGCTGCCTGTATAGCAATATCAAACTGTTGTCTTGGGATCAACTCTTTCAGTTTTTCACAAATTCTTCTTCCGAATGAATACGCGTAGTCTCTGTGAATTAGAGAAGATAAAGCATCTACCATTTCACCATTCAGCAAAATATCGAGCCTCACAAGGTCGGCTTTTGCCCAGCCAGTTTGGTAGTAATCAAATGAAGCATATCCTTTGGAGATGCTTTTTAACTTATCGTAAAAATCAAATACAATTTCAGCCAGAGGCATTTCAAACGTCACCTCCACCCTGTCGCTTGTAAGGTAAACCTGGTTTTTAAGGATTCCCCGTTTATCAATGCATAAATTCATTACCCCTCCGATAAACTCCGATTTAGAAATTATTTGTGCCCGGATGTATGGTTCCTCAATCCGGTCAATGTAATTTGAAGGAGGCAGCCCTGAAGGATTATGGACATCCAGTGTTTCACCCTTGCTGGTGTAAACAGTGTAAGAAACATTGGGTACAGTGGTAATCACATCCATGTCAAATTCCCTGTCAAGGCGTTCCTGTACAATCTCCATGTGCAACAGCCCGAGAAAGCCGCATCGAAACCCGAATCCCAGTGCAGCAGATGACTCCGGTTCAAAGACCAGCGATGCATCGTTGAGCTTAAGTTTTTCAAGTGAGGCGCGTAAATCTTCATAATCATCCGCATCTGTAGGATAAATCCCTGCGAAAACCATGGGTTTAACATCCTCAAACCCTTCAATAGCTTTATCGCAAGGTCTCTCAACATGGGTAATGGTATCCCCCACTTTCACCTCGCTTGACGTTTTGATACCGGAAATAATATAACCAACATCACCTGCACGTAACTCCTCGCGTTGCATTAATGCAATTTTCAACACACCAATTTCATCGGCATTGTATTCTTTTCCGATATTAACAAATTTTACAAAATCATTCTTTTTGATCGTTCCGTTCATAATTTTGTAATAGGCAATGATTCCTCGGAATGGATTGAATACCGAATCGAAAATCAATGCCTGCAACGGCGCTTTTGGATCGCCTTTGGGCGGCGGAACCCGTTTCACAATTGTTTCCAGAATTTCATCAACTCCCAGGCCTGTTTTACCGCTCGCTTCGATAATGCTTTCCCGCTCGCAGCCAACCAAATCAACGATTTGGTCCTTCACTTCCTCCGGCATGGCGCTTGGCATATCCATTTTGTTCAATACAGGAATGATTTCCAAATCATGTTCGATGGCCAAATACAGGTTCGAGATCGTTTGTGCCTGTATGCCCTGTGTTGCATCAACAATTAACAAAGCACCTTCACATGCAGCAATTGACCTGGAGACTTCATACGAAAAGTCGACATGCCCTGGTGTATCGATTAAATTAAGCTTATACCTCTGATTTTCAAATTCATAAGCCATTTGAATGGCATGGCTCTTAATCGTAATCCCTCGTTCTCTTTCCAAATCCATATTATCGAGTACCTGGTCCTTGAACTCGCGTTCATTCACTGTTTGCGTCTTCATTAAAAGACGATCTGCCAGTGTACTTTTACCATGATCAATATGTGCTATGATGCAAAAATTTCTTATCTCATCCATCTGTAATAAATCCATCAAAGTTAAGCTACAAAGATATTGATTTACATGAAAACGTATCCATGTATCCATGAAATCG
>CAZAMT010000437.1:0-2631 GCA_964486145.1 uncultured Bacteroidales bacterium | reverse complement strand
ATATGCCCCCAGGCTACCCAGGCTATTGAATTATTGAAATTATCGTTTTGAGGCACCCCGTCAACGAGGATAAGCACCCTGTTTTTCCCCACGCCACGCATATCAACCGGACTGACAATGCCATTGGTATGAAGACTGGAATGGCGAAAATTATACACCCCGGGGATACTTCGTATGATATCCTCTACATTGTGATAAGGTGATACCGCTATCTCTTTCGCACTTATCACGGATGCGCTCTGTGGAATATCTTTACTTTGTAAACGAGAGCGAAACGAGCTAATGGCTACCTCTTCCAGTGGAATGGTTTTTATCGAATCTTTTGTTGTTTCCTGCGCCAGGCCATTCAATGTTAGTAAACCAATTATGGCTGCTGTTAAAATTTTTAAAGGTTTCATGATTAAAAAGTGTTATAATTAATGTTCGTGTTACTTTTATATATTTAGTGACACCCAATACGCAAATGTATCATTTTTAATTTAAATAAATTATTTTGGTAAGGGGTTTATTATATTAAGAGTTTGTAAATAATGCCGGTGTTTAGTTCAGTAATAAGATATCAATACTTTCGTAGCCAAAAAATAAGGGAGTTTGTTTTTTTAGAAAAATAAATTACTTTTGTTCGGTATTTAACGAACAGATATGCTAAAAGTAGAAATCATAACAGAAGAACAAAAGAAGGCCTCCCGCTATGCCAAAGCAATGGGCCATCCTATTCGCATGTATGTGCTGGAACTGCTCTCTAAACAAAGTTGTTGTTACAGTGGTGATTTAACAGAGGATCTACCCATCGCGAAATCTACTCTCTCGCAACATTTAAAAGAATTAAAAGAAGCAGGGTTAATTCAGGGGGAAATTGAAGCACCCCGCATAAAATATTGTTTGAAACGAGAAAATTGGGAAGAGGCAAAAAAACTTTTTAATAAGTTCTTTAGTATGTAACAATTTTATTTTATCTTCGTTCGTTAATAGACGAACAACGAACAACGAATAATGTAATATAATTGAAATATGGAAATAAAAGTTTTAGGAACAGGCTGTCCCAAGTGCAAGGCACTTGAAAAAGCTACCAGAGAGGTAATTGCAGAGCTAAATGTTGATGCCAACATAACCAAAGAAGAAGACATTGTAAAAATTATGGGTTATGGAATCATGCAAACACCGGGTCTTGTAATCAATGATAAAGTTGTCTTTTCAGGACGGGTACCATCAACGAGTGAAATAAAAAATTTTATAACTCAAAACAATTAAAATCATGAGAACATTAACAGTACTGTTATTTGCAATAATGGCTTTAAGCATGAATATATCATGTTCCGCACAAGCAAATAAAAAAGATAAAACCGCCAATGTTGCTAAAGCCGGTGAAGTTGAAGTATATTATTTTCATTATACCCGCAGGTGCATGACGTGCAATGCAGTTGAGAATGTATCAAAAGATGCTATTGCCGAATTATACGGTGATAAAGTAAACTTTGCAGATTATAATCTTGATGAAGAAGCAGGTAAAGCTAAAAGTAAAGAAATTGGTGTATCCGGCCAGTCATTAGTGATTGTAAGCGGCAATAATAAAATAAACATCACCAACGAAGGGTTTATGAATGCCCGTAGTAATCCTGAAAAATTAAAAGCAATTATTAAAGAAAAAGTTGATCCTTTGATTAATTGATTAATGAGTTAATGTGCTGATGTGCTGATTTATTCATGATTAAAAATGGATAACAAGAAATGCTTTTGTCCATTCAGAAACTACTCACAAAAATTATTCACGCAACGAAGACAGGTATTAATAACACCAAATAATCAAATAATCAATATATTAAACAATTAGCACATCAACACATTTAATAATTAGCACATTAGCTAATCAGCACATCAACACTACCTGTCCCGAAAGGAACGCATCGGGATCAATTAATCAACACATATAAATATGGAAGAATTCTTAAATAATTTAATGAGCAATAGTTCATTGCCCTTTGTAACGGCATTTGTGCTTGGATTGATGACAGCCATCAGCCCCTGCCCGCTTGCCACGAATATTACCGCTATTGGTTTTATAAGCAAGGACCTTGAAGATAAGAAAAGGGTGTTTATGAACGGTCTTGTATACACTGCTGGCCGGGCTATTGCCTATACGCTTCTGGCAGTAGTTATATTCTTTGGCGTCGATCAATTTGAAATTTCGGGATGGTTTCAGCAATATGGCGAAAAAGTAATCGGCCCCTTATTAATTCTCATTGGCTTACTGATGCTTGATATTTTAAAAATCAAGTTTCCCGGAGTTGGAAACCTTACTAAAAAATTCCAGGAAAAATCAAAGCATACCTACTGGGATGTATTACTATTGGGTGTATTATTTGCACTTGCTTTTTGTCCTTATAGCGGCGTACTGTATTTTGGAATGCTTGTACCTATGACTGTCGCGAGCGCTTCCGGTTTGTATTTACCGGTTGTTTTTGCCTTAGCCACCGGGATACCAGTCATTATTTTTGCATGGCTGATTGCTTATACCGTTTCGGGCGTGGGCAAACTATACCACCATCTAAAAACATTTGAAATATGGTTCAGGAGGGTAATATCTGTGGTATTTATAGGTGTTGGTGTATATTATGTAATTGTGATTTATTT
>CAZAMT010000436.1:0-2639 GCA_964486145.1 uncultured Bacteroidales bacterium | reverse complement strand
ATAAATGGCGTTTATTCAGGCATCAAAATACAGCCTGCAATGAGATGATGAAGTTTCTTCCCGGGGCCACAATTCCCGAACTGTATGGCCTGTAACGCTGATCAGTTATGTTTTCAAGGCCTGCGCTTACCTCCAGGTTTTCTGCAAAGGCATACATGGCTTTGAGATTGAGTGTATACCAACCCGGAGAATATGGATTACCATTTTCATCCACAGCATACATGTAATCCTTTTCTTTTTCTTCCTCCGGCATATCCTCAAATTTCTTTTCACCGCTATACACAGCGTTTAGCTGCAGGTTTAATTTGTTGATGGAATAGGTTAACCTGGATACGCCAAACCACGGGGCAGCGTGTCTTGTCGGACTGGTAGTTCCATCATCAAGCTCTTCTTCACCTTTTTGGAAATTAAAATCAGAGGAAAAGTTAAAATCAGCGGGTAATTTCACTTCGATACCAGTCTGGATTCCGTATACTTTGGCTACTGCCGCGTTTTGTATGGCCTGTATCCTGCTAAGTTCACCATCGTACATCATGCTGTCCATTCCGTTCATATGATAATCGCGCCGCACCATGGCGTTTTCCAGGATAGTATAATAGCCCGTGAGATCCACTTTAAGTAAATCCCCGAAAACTTTAACGATGCTGACATCGGCATTGTAGGCATATTCTGCTTCCAGATCCGGATTGGGTACAACAACTGCTCCCGGTTCTGAGTCAAACACCTTTCCGATATCGTCAACATTCGGTGATCGAAAAGCAGTAGCTGCATTGGCACTTATTACCCATTTGTCGGCAGGGCGATATACAAGACCCAGGCTTCCCGTAAGAGCTCCGTTATTGATGGATGCTTCTTTAAATGGGAACGGATAAAACGAAGTATCAAAATCGGCCGAAATAACATACTGATTATAGCGCAAACCGGCTTGCAATGTCAATGCATCTGAAAGATTATGTTGACCAGTGAAATAAATTCCGTATGATGACCAGACAGATTCCGGGTACCGGCTTGGGCCGGGCTCAGAAGTTTCTGTAAGAATATTTTTATTGATACCAGTGGAGTTTACATCGTTCAAAACCGCTTCAAATCCATAAAAAATCTGATTTTTTTTGGTCATTGATTTGTGAAAATCAACATTTGCAGAATATGCATCTACTTTTTCTATGCGGATTTCTTTATCCGGTTGATTAAAATCGCGACTGTGCCGGCTTTCCTCGAAAAACTGTTGTGCAAAACGCAGGGTTAGCTGGTCATAAAAAATATTGTTTCGGTTGTTTGTTACGGTAAGGTTGTTCATCATCCATTTTTGCGGACCATAGTACCACTCACCGTAGCGAGGCTTCCCGTTTTTTAAACGGATATGGCGGTCATAACGCGCGTAGTTCGAAGTTTCCGAATAATGAAATCCATATTCAATGTCCCAAAATGTATTTGATTTATAACGTAGCTTTTGCATCAGGTTTATTTGTGAATACCCCGATGGTTGTTGCACTTGAGGTTCATCATTGGCAATAGCAACGTCCATATTGTTTTGTCTTTCCACATAAAGTTCACGAAGGTATTCATCGGGTCCATGACTACCCATCTTTAAGTTGCCAAATTCATTTGAGCTGATACTGGTAACAGATGCCCACTTTCGTTTTCCTATGTTCATGTGAAAATGTCCTGTTCTTTCATTGTTTGCCGAAGCATAACGTGCGAGTGCTTTACCCGATAAAAGTTCTTTGTTTGTATAAGCAAATTGTGGAGTTATGGTCTGGAAGCTCATAACACCGCCTATAGCATCGCTTCCGTAAATAACCGAACCCGGACCGAATAAAATTTCGGTTTGTTCCATTGCAAATGGGTCAAGTGAAATTACATTTTGAATGTTACCGCCCCTGAAAATAGCGTTATTCATCCGGACCCCGTCAATTGAATACAAGAGCCTGTTGGTGGCAAACCCCCGGATCATTGGGCTTCCGCCTCCCTGCTGGCTTTTCTGAATGAACACCTCTCCCGAAGCGCCCAGCATGTCTGCTGCTGTTTGTGGGTTATGTAACCTGATTGCTTTGGAAGAAATGGAAGTTACTTTGTGAGGTATTTCCGAAGTATTCTGGTTCCACCGGGTAGCCGAAACTACGGCTTCATCCAGGTTAATTCTTGTAGGTTGCATGTGCACAACATTTGATCCTTCAAGGATACCATAATAATTCAATGATAA
Source organism: uncultured Bacteroidales bacterium (assembly GCA_964486145.1). Taxonomy (GTDB): domain Bacteria; phylum Bacteroidota; class Bacteroidia; order Bacteroidales; family JAAAOM01; genus CAZAMT01. The sequence continues at coordinate 436 of CAZAMT010000436.1, read as the reverse complement.
TGGCTTATAACCTATCAGCCTGAATTCTATCAGCTCAGTTTCTTTGAAAACTGATATTTCAGCCTGCCCTTGTTTGTTTGTTACGGTAAATGCCTGGGGTTGTTGACTAACAAGTGTCACCATCTCCAGTGGTTCGTTCGTTTCTTTGTCTTCTACCGTAATAACCTGGGCATTGGAGTTTAATGTAAATGCTGCTAAAAGCCATAAAACCAGTTGCGTTCTCATGTAAAATCAATTAAAAATTTCGATATCGACTAATTTAGATGCTTGTTGCCCGGGAATGCGTTTAACCCATCTGGTTGTTTACAAAACTCAAATGGGTAGTCAATGTTAAATCAATATGCCATCAGAAATGTTGCCATTTCATCTACCTTGAATTCCCCGTTTTTTGTCCGGCATAAGTTTTGCCTATTTAATTATTTTTTATTTAATTTAT
>CAZAMT010000435.1:0-2646 GCA_964486145.1 uncultured Bacteroidales bacterium | reverse complement strand
CCCCGATATTTTTTCGGGGAGTTCAACGAAGTTAATTAATAAGGCTAAATGGTAAAATAATTCACATTTATATTGATTCTTAAGAAAAAAAATTGATAATTTGGAACAAGATTAAATAATTTAAAACTTAATAATATAATCATGTCAAATTCAAAATTAACAAATATTTCTCGCAGATCGTTTATTGGTAAATCTGCGATGGGTATGGCAGGACTGGCAGGTTTAACAGTACTGCCCGGATTTAAGACCTTCAGTGCGAACGATACAATCAACCTGGGATTTATTGGTGTTGGAAGACAAGCCATGTTTTTGCTGCGTAGTTTTATGAACATGGAAGGTGTAAATGTTATTGCAGGTTGTGATGTCTATGGAATCAAACGGCAACGTTTTGAAAAACGGGTAAGAGAACACTACGCGAAACAAGGTAAGACTGTAGACGTGAAAACCTATGAAAAATACCAGGACTTGCTCGCGAGATCTGATATTGACGCGGTTGTAATCGCCTCTCCTGACCACTGGCACGCGCTTATGGCTATTGATGCCTGTAAAACCGGCAAGGATGTGTACCTGGAAAAACCTTTGACATTGACCATCAAAGAAGGTAAAGAACTGGTTAAGGCCGTACGTAAATACAACCGCATTTTAGCTGTAGGCAGTCAGCAACGATCTGATCCAAATTTCCAGCATGCGGTAAAACTGGCTCAGGAAGGCAGGCTGGGGAGCATTGAAAAAGTAAATGCCTATGTTGGTGCACCACCTGTGCCTTACAACCTGCCTAAAGAGGTATTGCCAATTGATTTGAACTGGGATTTGTGGTTGGGGCCAAATCCTTATGTACATTATAATAAAGAACTGAATCCGCCAATTTCTCTTAATCCGCCACAGGATGAGCAATTCTGGGGAGGCTGGAGATGGTACAAGGAACTTGGTGGTGGTTTTACTACCGACTGGGGAGCACACATGTTCGACATTGCACAATGGGGGCTGGGTATGGACGAAAGCGGACCGGTTGAAATTATTCCGGCAGGTTACGAAGGTACTCCCTTTCTTACGTTCAGGTACGCCAATGGTGTCGTTATGACAGAAGAACCTTTCAACGACCAAAAAACAAAAGGTGTGAAGTTTTGGGGCACGGATGGTTGGATTGAAGTAGCACGGGGATATTTCAATGCATCCAGTAAAAAATTCATGCCCGACCTGGAAGAAGAGGCCGGACCCTATGAAACAAAGGTGCCTCACCAGGAAAATTTCATCAAAGCAGTGCGTAACCGGGTTGATCCGCAAGTACCGGTTGAAATCGGGCACCGTTCATGCACGGTTTGCACACTTGGCAATATTTCATACGATCTACGTCGTCCTGTCCGATGGAATCCTCAAAACGAAGCCTTTGTCGATGATCCACAGGCCGATCTTTACATGCACAGGTATTACCGGGACGGGTATTCGTTATAACATAAACTTTGAAGTAAACAAAAAGGCTGTCTAACTATTCTAATAGTAGGAGCTTTTTTACTTTTGTTAATTCCTTGCTGCCTGTTTTGTGATTAAAATAGAATGCTCCGGAGTTAAAAAAACATTTCTGCCTGGTTAGATGAAGACAGTGATTTGTTCTTGATTACATGATCCTTTTTCCATTTCTGCATTTCCGTGTAATACAGATCGTGGATCATTTTCCGCCGGTATGGATTTAATTTGGAATCGTAGATCCTGACCATATCCGTGGGGCCGTCAAGGTTCCAGATAATGCCCTGGGCAGCATCAAAAAGGTTATTGTTCATGTTTTGTTTTACCCTTTTTGTAACTTCCCTGAAATCGATCCAGTTCAAATAATACGGTAATGTCAGGTAAACTTTTGAATTTTCAAACTGATCTTCAAAAACATGTTTTACAACTTCTTTGATTAAAAAGTTTTTGTATATTTTGATGATAGCTAAACCATCAACATCCTTGTATTTCATGAAATGAATCCCTTCATCACCCAGCATTTCCCGGATTGTATTGATTCGATCAAAACAATCAAGGTTTTTTATTCGGATACAATAATACCTGCCATGACCAAATTCGATATAGCCAAAACTGCCAAAGCACTTATGCTGCATACGGTTTCTGACGTTTTTCAGCGCTCGTGCAACCTGCTCCGCGGCATAACGTTCGGCAGTGACCATAAAAATGGACCGGGGTGGTTTTTCACTGGGAAGGTTTTTTCCGAAATATCCTGGAAATGGTTCATAGTTTTCAAGAATTAATTGATTGGTAAGCGATGGCAACTGTAGTGATTTAACCCGTTCTTCTTTTTTTATCGAACCCCATGTTTCAATGATACGTGATTTTTCCATGTCTTTATAAGTTTTGTAATTAACAATCATAAGTTACAAAAAATAAAGGAGTTAGTCAATAATTCACCTTAAATCAAATAGTGTTGTTTAACATTTCTTGCTGATATCGTTCCGTGTATATTGCGTTGTGTGTGGTTTCAAGGCACTTTTATAAACTATTTATACATTGCAAACAAAATTTATGAATAATGCAGGCTAAACGGGTTGGATTTGTGAAAAAAATGATGGGCAAATCAATGTTTTTTGAAATTTATTCAAAACATTTACCCTGTAATTGGTTTAAATAGTTGAACGGGAATAAACATTTTAG
>CAZAMT010000434.1:0-2655 GCA_964486145.1 uncultured Bacteroidales bacterium | reverse complement strand
AACCGGAACTGGCCTTGTTGCGAACCATTAAACACGAGGAAAACAAAAGAACAAACCTTTTACCCTTCAAAGAAGAAGTCACTTTCAGCTTTGAAGCGACGAAAGAACATATCTGGAGGACTACTACGTGATTACCCAACCGGACGGAACCCGCATCATGAAAATGGACATGGTGTATGGTGCCAATGCTTCCGCTAAAAGCAACCTGATAAAAGTAATTATTAACAATTGTAATCCTTGATTAAAAAAGATTATATTCGTCAACATGACCTAACGATCATGGAACAGACAAAAAAGGTAAAGAAATTTGGTACGTTTGGTGGGGTTTTTACACCTACACTGCTCACCATACTTGGAGTAATTATGTATCTCCGGCTGGGCTGGGTTGTAGGAAACGCCGGGTTGCTTGGTGCATGGCTCATCATCGTCATATCGTTTTTAATTTCGTTTACAACGGCGCTTTCCATGTCATCCATTACAACAAACATTAAAATTGGTGCTGGCGGAGCATATGCCATCATTTCGCAATCGCTCGGGCTGGAAATTGGCGGAAGTCTCGGTATTCCCCGGTATGTTTCGCAGGGCTTGGCAGTTACCATGTACATATTTGGTTTCAGGGAAGGTTGGCTTACCATTTTTCCGCATCATTCTGCATTTCTTGTTGATACCATTGTTTTTATTGTACTTTTTGCCATTGCCTATAAAAGTGCCGATTTGGCCATTCGCACCCAATACATCATAATGGCAATTATCGGTGCATCGCTGGCCGTTATTGTTTTAGCAGGCTTTAACGGTTCAATGCAAAACAGTATGGCCGATTCTTTGAAATGGGGGATGTTTCATGGTTCAATAGAAAAGAATTTTTCCGGTACTGATTTCTGGATTGTATTTGCAGTGTTCTTTCCCGCTGCCACCGGAATTATGGCTGGCGCAAACATGTCGGGCGAATTAAAGGATCCGCAAAAAAGTATCCCTATGGGTACGTTAATGGCCATAGGGGTAAGCTTTTTAATTTATATGGGACTGGCCTACTGGGTAGCACGATCGGCAACTACTGAAGAGTTGATTTCCAACTACAATATAATCATTGAAAAATCATTGTTCCCTCCTTTGGTAATAGCAGGTGTTCTGGGTGCTACTTTTTCATCTGCACTGGCATCACTGGTGGGATCATCGAGGATTTTATATGCTATGGGGCAACACAGGGTTTTACCTGCCAGCATCTGGCTCGGAGAAACCGACAAAACAGGACAGCCGCGGAATGCCATGATTGTTACCGGCGTGCTGGTTTTTTCAAGTATGCTCCTCCGCGATTTGAACGCTGTTGCTCCTCTGGTAACCATGTTTTTCCTTATCACTTATGCCATGCTGAATATTGTGGTCATTATCGAACAAAACCTTGGCTTAATCAGTTTTCGTCCTCTTTTTAAGGTGCGAAACTGGGTGCCCTGGATTGGACTGTTAACATCGGTTTTCGCGATGTTTATTATCAACCCTACCATCAGCATTATTTCAGTTATTTTGGTTGTACTGGTTTATGGAATACTTTTGCAGCAAAAGCTCACTACCCCTTTCGAAGATGTGCGCAGCGGGTTGTTAACAATCCTGGCTGAATGGGCTGCCAAAACTACATCACAGTTTGCACACCGGCAGGAAAGAGCCTGGAAACCAAATCTTTTAATCCCGTTTTATGATCCGGGATCAATTAAAGGAATGTTTTCGTTTATTAAGGAAATTGTATTGCCACAAGGTTCGGTAAAACTCCTGGGTATTGAAAAGGAAGAAAATAATGATATGTTGGTAAGCCGGGTAAATTCACTTTCCAAAGAATTTCAACAGGATGGTGTTTTTTCGTCGTGGGCAGTTATGAAAACCCAAAATTTTTCCGATGGTGTTAACTATGCTAATCAGGCTTACCGGGGATCGTTTCTTAAACCCAATATTATTTTTCTTGAACTGACAAGGCAAAATTTCTATACAAACGAATTCAGCAGAATTATTGATGAAGCTGCACGTTTGCAGATTGGTGTTTTGATTTATTCGCAACACCCTGAATACGGCTTGGGAAAACGGCAGGTAATCAATGTTTGGATTAGAAACCGTGCCCCCAACTGGAAAATCTCGTGGGATATCGGCAATCTCGATTTATCCATTCTTGTTGCCTACAAGTTGGAGCGTAACTGGGAAGCAAAGGTACGCCTGGTTACCGTGGTAGATAACAATGAACAAAAAGAACAAGCCGAAAAATTTATGACTGATTTGATGAATCAGGCACGGATGCCCCATACCGAATTTGTTGTGTATATTGATAATTTTATGGAGCTTATTAAAAATTCCCCGTTGGCCGACCTGAATATTTTTGGACTGGTGCCCAACCCCGAATTTGATTTTATGGATGAAATGGTTAAAAAAACACAAACAACCTGCTTGTTTATCCGTGATTCGGGATTAGAAAATATTTTTGCCTGAAAGGTTAAAACGCCGACGCTACACAGAATTCGCTGAATATTTCCTTCGGTTCCAACTCAAAATTCTACATAAACCGGTCTGTCATCATTCCGTTCAAAAACTTCCAGCAGAAATTCAGAATCCTCCGAATCCCAATCCTCTTCTACATTATCATAGACATTTTCCTGTCCGTTACCGCTGGAACCA
>CAZAMT010000433.1:0-2662 GCA_964486145.1 uncultured Bacteroidales bacterium | reverse complement strand
AAAAAGTCTCTTGCGTGCAAAAGTTTTATTGTCAAAATATAGATCTTCCTATACATTAGTTTCTGAGAATCTTTTAATTAAATGTGGTGCATGTTATCATAAAAATGAAACATTTAGGATAATGAAAAGTATGAATAAGAAAAATGAACATGAACAGATTTTATCTGACATTTTTTTTATTTGCTTTTCTTCCGGGCATCATTTCAGCGGCAAATATTGACAGCCTTGTAACTGAGTTAGGGAAAAGGAATGGGGCTGACAAATTTCCCCTCTTTGAAAAAATTACAGGTGCACTGATGGATCAGGGTGAATACATGGATGCCATTACATTCGCTGACCAATGGTTAACCATGGCAATCAGCGAAAATCACATGAATCAGGAAGCGAAGGCTCTGGTAAAACTTTCCAAAATTAATATGTTTGTTTCCGTTGAAAAGGCGATCGGCTATGCAAAAAGGGCTGCATCGGTTGCAAGCGAGCATCAACTTCATGAACCACATGTCAGGGCGCTGAATATACTTGGACAGTTGCATTTTCCGGGAGACTTAGAAACATGCAAAGGCTACATGGAAGATGCACTCAATGTTCTCGAACATGTAGAGATTCCTTCCGAAAAGAGTTTAACACTGAATATTCTGGGGTTAGTCTATCTCTATCAATCCGAATACCAACAGGCTCTTAAATATCTGAATGGAAGCCTTGTATTGAAAAGGCAACTGGGTCATAAAAATCAGGAAGCCGTATTACTTAATAGCATTGGTGTCATCTATAGAAAATGGGGCGAATTTAAAACAGCGATTGAATACTATCAGCAGGCACTCCAAATCAATGAAGAACTGGATGATAAAATGAATACAGCCAGGGTACTAAGCAACATCGGTAATATTTACTACGATTATGGCATTGATTATGAAAAGGCGCTGGAATATTATAATCAGGGATTGCAACTATTTATTGAATTGAATGACAGTGCTCAGGTTGCTGATATCTATAACAACATTGGACATGTTTATAAAGAACTGGGTAATGAATATAATGCCGAGGAAGTTATCAATAAAGGCCTGACCATCGCCCGTAAAATTAACTATAAGCAAGGGATTGCTACCTCTTTACAGAATCTTATGGAAATTAACCTGATGCATGAAAATTACCAGCTTGCTATAAAAAACCTGGAGGAAGCAAAAAACATATACGCTGAAACCGAAGACCAGCTAAACCTTGCCATTGTTTATTTGGATCTTGGAAAAATTTATAATAAAAAAGGTAGCTATACCAATGCTTTGAATAATTTATCCAAAGGCCTCGCTATTGCTCGTGAAATTAACATACGTAATGACATTTATAAATTTTATGAAGAGTTGTCGGATGTTTATGAGAAACTGGGAGATTACAATGAGTCGTTGGTTTATTTTAAAAAATACTCCGTTTTGAAAGATTCCGTGTTTCGTGATGATTACCTGCATGAAATATCTGAGCTTCAAACAAAATATGAAACCGAAAAGAAAGAGAAGGAAATTGAATTACAAAAAGTGGAAATTGCCCGGCAGGATCTGGAGATGAAACGTGGGCGCATTATTCTGTATTCGGTGACCATAGGTTTTATCCTGATACTTGTTTTTTCAGTGCTATTATATAAGCAATACAAAGACAAGCAAAAGGCCAATGTTTTACTTCAAAAACAGAACAAAGAAATCAAAGAACAAAGGGACCAGATTTACGAGCAAAAACAACACATTACCGCAAGTATTCGTTACGCGAGTCGAATTCAAACAGCAATATTGCCACCCTACCGGATGTTTTACGAAGCTTTACCGGAGTATTTTATACTGTTCAGGCCGCGTGATATTGTGAGTGGTGATTTCTATTGGATTACTCAAAAAGGAAACAAAACGGTTGTTGCTGCGGCAGATTGCACCGGACATGGCGTGCCCGGGGCTTTTATGAGCATGTTGGGCATTGCTTTCCTCAATGAAATTGTAAATAATACAGAATCCGTTACTGCTGCTGAAATCTTAAATCAATTGCGCGACAATGTAGTGAAATCGCTGCATCAAACGGGAATCGACAATGATAACCAGGATGGAATGGATATCGCACTGTGTGTTGTTGATCAGGATAACCAAAAAATTCAGTTTGCAGGTGCATTTAATCCGATGTATCTGATTCGTGACGGTGAACTTGAAGTATTCAAAGGCGATAAAATGCCTATTAGTATTTATCAAAACCAAAAAGAATCGTTTCGGAACCACGAGATTCAGTTAAAAAAGAAAGATACCGTCTATATTTTTTCCGATGGTTACGCGGATCAGTTTGGCGGGGAAAAACGAAAAAAATTCATGATTCGAAGATTTAAGAAACTCTTATTGGATATTCACCATCAGCCCATGGGCGACCAGAAAAAGCTATTGGATAACACGTTTGAGGAATGGAAAGGTGATCACGATCAGGTGGATGATGTCCTTGTCATGGGCGTGCGATTTTAACACGTGTTCACATTATTTAACAATGAAAACCGGAGAAACAACCAAAGGAATAGAAATGAGTATTGCAAACCCCATTATTTTAAACATATGAAACAGACCATCCGCCAATTGTCGGACAAGTTACCTGAGATAATTACTGAGGCACACACGACCATGATTGAAATGAGTGCCAAATTTCA
>CAZAMT010000432.1:0-2695 GCA_964486145.1 uncultured Bacteroidales bacterium | reverse complement strand
TCGTTGAGCGGAACCTTTAGCTCATGACCGAAGGGAATAATCGCTCAATTTGGGTGGAATTCATGTAACCAACTGTTTTTCATTACATGCAACAATTCAAATTTTTTACCGACAACTATAAGGTTTAAGAGTACCGATCACTTATGACCAATGTATACATGTTTTTTAATCACATCCTCTAATTGCTGCTGCCGTATTGGTTTAATCAAATAATCGTCAAATCCACTTTCTTTAATTTTATCAATGTCATTTTGAAGTGCATAAGCCGTTTGTGCGATTATGGGTACACCTGCACCAAGATCTTTTATATGTTTAATTGCTTCAAACCCGTCCATGACCGGCATCTTTATATCCATTAAAATTGCATCCAACCCAGGCGTTTTACTAAACAAATCAACAGCTTCTTGTCCGTTTCTGGCATATATTACCTTTGCCCCTGAATTTAATAACAATTCCTGCAAATACATGAAATTTATCACTTCATCTTCAACAACTAAAATGACTTTATCAGTTAATCTGGATTTTTTTACAACCTGGTCTTTCCTGTTTCCAAAAGGTTTTTGCTCAATTTTCATTGGTATAATGAGCCTCACGGTTGTTCCTTTATCAATTTCAGATTGAAGATGTATTTCTCCGCCAAGCAATTCAACGTAATACTTTACAATTGTCAATCCAATACCATTTCCACCAAAGCTTCTTGTTAAACTTACCTCTGCCTGCCGAAAGGGTTCGAATATTATTTTTTGCTTATCAGGTGAAATGCCAATTCCGGTATCAGTTACTGATATTTCAATGTGCTTATCAATCTTCATACATTTCACTTTTATCCATCCCTCTTTTGTAAATTTAATAGCATTGTTCAAAAGATGTTTAAGTGACCGAGAAACTTTATGTCTATCCGTCTTCAGAAATAAATTATGATTACAACATTCATTTTCAACAATAAGTTCCAGTCCTTTATTCTCAATGATTTTCTTATTTTGACTAATTAATTCATTAAAAATTTCCTGAATACCAAATTGTTCCTCATTTATTTCAATTTCTACTGCTTTGCTTTGTATTTGCGATATTTCAATGGTGTTTTCAACAATACTCAGAAGTTGTTCGCAACTCTCATGTATCATGTTGCTAAAAAGTTGTTTTTGATCATCTGTTGTGCCTGGTTTAGTTAATAATTCCGAAAAACCCAAAATTCCATTCATGGGCGTCCTGAATTCATGCGAGATATTGTTAAGAAATGATGTTTTTAAACGATTACTTTCCTCCGCTTTTTCTTTCGCATTGATCAATTCATTCTTACTTTCATTCAGTGCCTGTTCTGCCAAAACTCTTTCAGTTATATCCTGACAAACGGCAAACATCATATCCTGTCCCTTTGCAGTGATTTTATAGCCGGAAAGTTTCACAAATAAAATTGTTCCATCCTTTTTTCTATGAGTCCTCATGTTGACAACAGCCTCACCATTCATTTTTATTGTTTCTGCAACTGATTTTGATTTTTCAGTTTCACTGCTGAGTTTAAGGCATGACATGCCAATCAATTCATCCTGTGAATATCCGTAAAGATTTGATGTTGCCTGGTTTGCTTCAATTATCTCGTATGTATCGGGATTGTAAATAAAAATTGCATCGGCTACCCTGTTAAATAGTTGCCTGAATCGCTCTTCGCCTTCTTCCAGTGCCTGTTTGTTTCTTTTTTTTTCTGTTATATCCCTGGCATTTATAAGTACACCGTTTATTTGAGGGAGCGACAGAAAGTTTTGGACAGTTGCCTCCAGCCAAACCCAGGATCCATTTTGGTGTTTAAACCTGAATTCAAGACTTCGGAGTTCTACTGGATTTTCAATCAGTTCTTTAAATTTCGTTAAGACCTTTTCTTTATCCTGTGGATGGATAAAATCAAATATAGTTTTCCCTTCTCGCTTTCCGCTGGAGTAGCCTAAAAAGCGTTTGGTGGAATTGCTTTCAAAAGAAATGGCACCTTTAGCCGAAAGTAAAAAAATAATATCAAACGAATTGTTTGTTAATAGTTTGAATAGCTCCATGTTGTTTTGGTTGATTTAATCAACATATGTATAAAGAAATCATTTATTTAGGCGCTTAATATTTTAAGTTCATGAATTTTAATTATAACACTGATTCATCTTTTTAAAAGTTGTGAGCAAGCCCAAAATTTGTTTTATTTAATGAACCCCAATTGCCCGATTAACAGCACGCATTCAAAAACAACGGGTTAATCCGTCAAGTTTTATGGCCGAAATCCGCGTTGACAGAATAAACAGTCAAAATTACAAAACGGGTTAAATTGCTGGTTAACCTTACATTAAAGTTATTTAATTAATTTTACTTTTACGTATAAATCCGTAAATTATTGTGGCGGAGGCACAAGTTATACTTAGTCACGCCAATCTTTGGCGGGATTAAGTGAAACGGAGCACAGCATAGCTCACCGCAGGTAAACGGTATCGAAAACAGTCAAATAAGATAAATCTATGAATTAAAAAGGCTAAGCCCCGCGGACAAATGGTAATGAGTGTTTTTTTCAATTAAATTCAACATCCCTCTCCATGATTTTTTTGTAAAACCCTTCACACATGATGCATGCTATAGATAAGATTTTATGATTGGAAATAAAAATAACTATTCCCTGGACTGTACTTTTCCAGATAACTCCTCTAATGCACCTTCCAAATCA
>CAZAMT010000431.1:0-2710 GCA_964486145.1 uncultured Bacteroidales bacterium | reverse complement strand
ATTCGGTTGATCAGAACAATAACTGGATTTTTTCCAACAAACGAGAAAATGAACATTTTTATTACCTGGATAGCACAAAAACAATATCCGATTATTTCATTTATCAATCCGATGATCAAACCTACAAGCATCGTACAAGGACAATAAATGTTTCGGATAAAGATGGTCAATTGATTTACAGGGAGAGACACAGAGATAAAGATGATGTGTTGCAGCCTGAATCCCGCACGCTTTATTTTCGCAATGAAAACGGACAATTGGAATTAAGGGAAGAATATGAATATCAGGTGGAAGGTGAAGTTTGGGAATTACAGGAATACCAGGAATATCAATATAATTTTTATGGAAAAATTATTCTAAGGGAAATACATAAATGGGATCAGGCCAGTGGTGCTGTTATTCCATATAGCAAAAGGGAAAGTGCATATTCGGGAGACCAAATTTCCCAGACTATAAATTACAGCTGGAATAAAAGTTCCGATGTATGGCAGCAGGAAACGAAGCGCAGTTATACCTTCGATGAGAATGATAACCTTACTGAAAGTATAGAAAGTGAATGGGATGCAAATGATTTGGAATGGGTGTTAAAATCAAGGACAATTAGGGAATATGATGAAAATGGCTTTGAAATACTGGAAGCTGAATTTGAAACCGGAATAGTTGATGGTCAACAGGAAACCGAAATTGAAAGACAAGAGAACGAATATGAAATAGATGGGAAAATTTTGTTGTATTATTCTTCAAAAAGATATCGTTGGGATGATGATCTTCAAAAATTGATTGGCACATTTGGTTCTGTTACACAATCCAACACTTCAGGAACTGTAAGACAGTATGTAAGTATTGATTTTGATACCACATCTAACGAATGGTACCCCCAGTCAGTTAATTATTACTATACATCAAATACGCCTGCTAAAGATGAAATGAATCCTGATACCGTCTATATAAATGATACCGTGTTTATATCGGATAATTCCACAGATACCCTGTTTTTTACAGACACCGTTTTTATCGCCGATACTGTATTTATTCCCGATAGCACCAATAAATTAACCAATGCAGGTTTTACCGGAGAATTAACCCGGGAAGTGCAATTGTATCCAAATCCAGCAAAAAATTACATAAATATTGAAATGCCATCATCTGAAGGCAGGCTGGAAATATGGTCACTGCAAGGAAGAAAAATTTTCGAACAATCCCTGACACGTTCAAATGAACGGATCCAAATTCAACATTTAAAACCCGGGATGTATGCCGTTTTTATTCACCTGCCAAATAAATCACCACTAAAGTTTAACCTGATAAAACAATAGTCATGAATCATTTTGGAATCATCCTAACTGTAATAATACTGATGCAAGTAAATCAAATACAATCACAGGAAACAGGTACAGTAACTCATGCCGGTTATACGTTTACCATTCCTGATGGCTGGATGGGACAATTACAGCAGGATAGCTACCTGATGGGATCAAATACAGAACCCGGATTCATTTTGCTTGTGCCACATACACAAAATACTATTGAAGGGCTGAAATTGGAAATTCGTTCTGGTTTAACCGATCATTATTCATACCACTTTCAACTTGCAGGGGATATTGAAACCCTCAATGAAAGCATGCTCAGGTGCAGGTTTCAGGGTAATCTTGGGAATGAACAGGCCAAGGGCGCCCTGACAGGAATTGTGGATAAAAACCATGATGGTGTAATGGTTATCGCGTTAACAACGCCTGAGATTTACTCAACACGGTATGAGCAGTTAAGTAGCGAGGTAGCTCAAAGTATTGAATTTCAACCGCAAAAGACATCCAATACGGTTGCAACTGGGCAGCATGCTAACCATACCCTTGTGCAGAAGTTTACACATGTGAAACTCACATATATGAATTCGTATTATAGCAGCAGCTACACGGATGGAGGAATAAGTGGCGGTTATTCCGACACGGAAGAAATAAGCCTTTGTTCGTCAGGATATTTTACTTTTAACAGCAATTCAGAAACCACAGCAGGGGGGAACTACTCATCTATGTTGGGAACACAGCGCGGCAAAGGCGATGGCACCTGGCAGGTAATTCCTTCCGGATCAAACAAGGGAACCCTTGAGCTAAAATTCAATAGCGGGAACATCAAACGTTACAAAGTCGAAATCAATCAAAAAGGAGAGACTTACCTTGACGGATACCGCTATTACCGCACTACCGGGAAACATGGGCCTGAATACGCTCCAAATTGTCCATAACATTAAGAGATAAGATCATCTGTATTTATTTAATTCCAGGTTAGCTCATCGGTTGTCAGTTGCTGGTACAATGTACTGAACCTGAGGGTTGTAAAGTTTTTATATAGCATACTTGATTTTAAAATTAGATCATTGTGTGAATGTAAAATTCAATTTTTGTATGTTTGTAAGGGTTTGCATTCATTCGACCGAAATTGGGCGATTGTTCCCTTTGGTTACGAGCTAAAGGTTCCGCTCAAGTTTAGCTGTTCTTGAATTTGTGCCTCCACTGAAGCTTTCGCGACAAGCGGTTTGGTTCTTTTTTTTAAGATAAAAGAACGAAGAAAAACATTAAAAAGTAAAAGCCTGCGCGGCTGGGAGGCAAATATAAAAATCCCGGCTTTAGTCGGTCACCAATGATAAACTTATATAAAATTTGTAGGATAACAAGCAGCTTTAACGGATGATAATCTATACCAATTGATTTAA
>CAZAMT010000430.1:0-2737 GCA_964486145.1 uncultured Bacteroidales bacterium | reverse complement strand
TAACAAGAATATCATGAAAAATTGATTTCAATTTTCTCCAATCTTTAATGATTATTTAACATTGGATGTAATACGTTCAATGTCAGTGCGTCATTCCATTTATTATTTTTAAATTAAGTTAAATGCGAAAATGTCATTAAACAAAAGTTGTGAACATTTATTATATATGATGATGTTCACTGGCAGGATGATTCGTAATTCAACATCATTTTAATTTGATTTCTGTCATGCATTGGTTGCTTAAACGCAGTTTAGTTGCAATTAACCAATAAACAAACATATTATGACCGAACAAGTTAAACAAACTCCTTCGAGGGTAAAAAAATCAGATTATTATCGCAAGCAGTACATTGAAGATTTCGTGGATAAGTGGGATGAGCTTATCGATTGGGAAGCCAGAGCCAAAGGTGAAGGCGACTTTTTTATCAGGGAATTAAAAAAACGGGGTGTTAAAAAAGTGTTGGACGTTGCAACCGGAACAGGATATCATTCTGTCCAACTACTAAAGAATGATTTTGTGGTACATAGTGCAGACGGAAGCCTGAACATGCTGTACAAAGCATTTAACAACGCCCATGATCATGAGTATATTCTTCGCACCATTCATGCAGATTGGCGATGGCTCAACAGAGATGTACACGAAAAGTACGATGCCGTCATTTGCCTCGGTAACTCTTTTACGCATTTATTTGATGAAAATGACAGACGAAAAGCCCTGGCAGAGTTTTACTCTGTATTAAAATACGATGGCGTATTGATTTTGGATCAACGAAATTACAGCACAATGCTTAAGAATGGCTACAGTTCAAAGCATACCTTTTATTATGCCGGAGATAATGTGAAAGTGGAACCCGAACACCTCGATTCGGAACTGGCCCAATTCCGGTATGAGTTTCCTGATGAGTCTGTCTATCACTTGAACATGTTCCCGTTGGATGAAGAATATGTGAGTGGTTTAATGGAAGGTGTAGGTTTTCAGAATATTATAACATACGGAGATTTCCAGGAAACATATCATGATGATGACCCCGACTTTTTAATTCATGTAGCAGAAAAAAACTACAAACCAAAATCAGAGTAACAATGGCTGAAACACAACAGAATTTAGTTGATATTACCCGGGATTATTACGACAGCAAAGATGCCGATACTTTTTACTATCACATTTGGGGTGGTGAAGATATTCACGTCGGCATGTACCTTTCAGGTAACGATTCTATTGGAGAGGCCAGCAGACAGACGATTGATGAGATGGCCACAACCCTGGATAACCTGGATGAGAATTCACTAATACTGGACATTGGATCAGGATATGGGGGTGCAGCCCGGCATTTGGCTGCAAAGTACGGCTGCCGTGTAGATTGTCTGAACTTAAGCAAAACTGAAAATCAGCGGAACATAGAAAAGAACAGGAAAGCTGGTTTGCAGGATAAAATTAACGTGCATTACGGGAATTTTGAAGATATGCCATTTGAGGATCGCAGTTATGATATCATATGGTGCCAGGATGCCATTTTGCACAGCGAAAACAAGCCAAAGGTATTTAGTGAAGTAAGCCGGCTCCTAAAGCCCGGCGGATCATTTATTTTTACGGATCCCATGCAGGCAGATAATACAGATCCCGGTCGGTTACAACCAGTACTCGACAGGATTCATTTAAAAGAAATGGGATCGGTGAAAAAGTACCGGAAGCTGGCCGACGAAAATGGCCTTGATGAAATATCAATTCAGGAAATGCCCGATAAAATTGCCACGCATTATGGCAGGGTACTTGAAGAACTGGAATCAAGGGAAGAAGAAATGAAGGATCTTGTAAGCGACCAATATGTTTCCAACATGAAAACCGGATTGAAAAACTGGGTTAAGTTTGGAAACGAAGGGCATTTAAACTGGGCAATCATGCATTTTAGGAAGGTATAGATTACCAAAATAATTGATATAAAACAAGAAGGACAACTAATTTGCCCTTATCAAAGCAGTAGAATATCCTGTAAATCTTAAACAATCGATTGTAAATAATTTATGATCCGGGGACAACTTGCCCCGATTTATCGGATAAGGACTGCCAGCCCCGATATATTTTCGGGGAGTTCAACGAAGTTAATTGATAAGGTTAACATTAGAGACAGATAAAATGACGAAATTTTTACCCGGTTTACTTTTTTTGCTAAATTCGAGCAGTGATTAACAGCAATAATTCTTAAGAAAAATGATGATATTCGTTGCTATGCTCCTTCTTTTTATTGCTCCGTTGCATATTACTTTTTCGCAGCATGCTCCCTATCCCCAAAGTGAAATGATCAAATCTTTTCAATGGGATACATCAACCATCATGGGCAGGGAAGCGATCAGTGGCCTATGACCTGGGCAAAGGATGGACATGTATATGCTGCCTGGGGTGACGGTTGGGGTTGACATGGAAAGCGGGAGGATGTAAAACGTAGCATTGGTGTGACAAGGATTACCGGAGATCAACCGGCGCTGTCCGCATTGGATTTATGGGGCAAGGGGCCCGGAGAAAGTTATGGAAAACCGGAAGCTTTAATTGCTTTCGTCGACTCGTTGTACATGTTTTGGACAAACGGGGACAGTAAATATGCCCACGATTCGTATGCTGCCATATCAACCGATAATGGACAAACCTGGGACTTGAAACGTGAACGGCTTTTCCATTATGCCCCGGCAGGATTCAGGGTGCGTGGCATTTGCCAGTATGGTAAAGGATACGCGGATGGAC
>CAZAMT010000429.1:0-2737 GCA_964486145.1 uncultured Bacteroidales bacterium | reverse complement strand
ATGTAGCAAAAAAAAGGATTATGTCTGTTGGCTTCAATAAAATCTATAGCCTTATCTGTAAAAAGATCAGTCAGATAACCTTCTGTCTGCACCGTATTTGTATTGTGTCTGAGCCTTGTATCGAAGTAATTGCGAATAATTCCGCCGGTAAATCCCCAGAATTCATCAAATCCCTGTCCCACCGGGTCGTAAGGGTAATTAGCCCCGTTGTGCCATTTGCCAAAACACCCGGTAGTGTACCCGTTTGCCTTTAAAATTTCTGCGATGGTCGCTTCTTCATGATTCATGGTTTCTTCCCCCCCGGTAACACCTGTAACACCTGTTCGTAAATAATAGCGTCCCGTGAGCAGGGTTGCGCGGGTGGGAGCGCAAACCGGGGAAACATAAAATCGTTCGAAGCAAACACTTTCGGCAGCAAAGCGATTTAAAGCCGGGGTTTCGATTATATTGTTTCCGGTAACGCCAAAATCGCCATACCCCTGATCATCGGTCATGATAAGGATAACATTGGGTTTTTCCGGTACAACCTGCGGTTTTCGACACGAAGCAAAAAGTAAGGCAACGAACAACAAAAAAATCGGTAAGTTTTTCATAGGTAAACAACCATGAATATTTTATTCGGAAACATTTAATCCTTCTTTTCCCTGCATGTTGTAAAGGCTGTCGAGTTCATTCCATCGCCTTTCCATTTTTTCCAGTCGTTTTTTTTGTGCCTGTATCCAATCGGGTTTGCCAAAATTATAAAAATCATCGGCAAGGTTATGCACTTCCACCGGGTCGTCTTCCATGTTGTACAATTGCCATCGGCCGTCGATATCTGATGAAATCACAGCCTTCCATTTTCCCTGCCGTATTGCCTTGTTCCCCAGGTGACTGAAATAAAGTTCGCGCTTCATTGGTTTATCCTCTTCAAACAGCGGAACCAGGCTTTCACCAGGTGCGGGCGGTGCTTTATATCCATTTCTCTCATCCAGCGGTTCTGCTCCCGCCAACTCTAAGAATGTAGGAAGAAAATCGACAACATGGCCCATCGAATGACGTAATTCTCCTTTGGCTTTAATACCATCGGGCCAGTGCACAATTAACGGTGTAGCAATTCCACCCTCGTGTGTCCAGAATTTATGACGGCGGAACGGCGTGTTACTTGCTGTGGAAAATCCCGGTCCCAAACAGAGATAGGAACCTGCCGCTCCCAGTGGAGCATTTGGATCGTGCCCGTTGCCCCGGATAATTTGTTCGGCACTGGCGCCGTTGTCGGATAAAAATAATACCAATGTGTTTTCATCAACCTCCATTTGTTTCAGTTGTTCCATAATCCGTCCGACCTGCCGATCAATGATATCGACCATGGCGGCATGAATGGCCATTTTGGTGGCATGCAGGTGTTGCTCTTCGCCGGTAAGTTGTTCCCATGGCCGTGCGTAACGCAGTTCACCGGGTATGGAATCTTTCATCTCTTTTTCGGGCCAGCTCCAGGGCGCGGTAACATGGTATTCAAATGCGCTGTTTTCATTGAAATCAAATCCCAACTCTTTCTGGCGGCGGAATCGTTCTTCTTTCAGGTGTTCCCAGCCGTTTAAATAGCGGTAGCGGTATTTGTCGATATCTTCCTGGGGCGCCTGAACCGGGAAATGCGGGGTTACATAGGCCACGTACATAAAGAAGGGTGAATTTTCATGCTGCTTCTCGTGTTCTTTCAAAAAATTAACCGCATAATCCGTGATGACGTTCGTAGAATAGGATTCATTTCCAGCTTCAACCGGTGGCAGTTTTTTATCATCGAGAAAATGATTACTACGGGCAAAATGATTGTTGTACCCGCCGGTATGATACGAACGGTCGAATCCTCCCTGCTCAACTATTTTTTGAATATTCGGCACATGCCATTTGCCACTATGGTAACTCCTGTAACCTGCCTGTTTCAGGTGATGCGTCAGTAAATATCCCCATTTAGGGAAAGCAGCCCGATCACCATCGGCATTCACCTGCTGCGGATAATATCCTGTAACAAGTGAAGCCCGTGTGGGCCAGCATCGACCGCAGTTATAAAACCGGGTAAACCGCAGGCCGTTTTCTGCCAACCGGTCGAGTTGTGGTGTTTCAATTTCACTGCCGTAACAGCCTAAATCCGAATAGCCCATGTCATCGGCCATGATAACCACAATATTTGGCTTTTCATTCTCACGGGCCATTAATATCAGAGGGATAAAACAAAACAGGAGAAGTATTTTTTTCAGATTCATGGCTCAGGTTTTTGTTAAAAAGAGATAGTAAATGTAGTAAAGTTGTTCAGTTTTTTCATGCCATTAGCCTACAAAAGATACTTAATTGAAAGTTGTAGAATGTATAATTATTTGTGCCGTTTCCCCGCAATGCATCACCGCTGAAATTTTCAATAATATTGTTCTCGTACAAATGATTAACACAACTGCTTGTGTTCTGGATTCCGAAATTGATATTTTTCAGATGGCAGTTTCGGATGGTAATATCACTGTTTTTGGTATTGTAAATTCCGTTCCAGGCTTTATAATTCCAATCATCCTTTGTCCATTCGGATGAATTGTTGACCGATGCAATAAAACAATTTTCAACGGTAATATTGGAGCTGTTATCGATTATCTGAATCAGACTGTTATCTTTTATAGGATAAACGGGATGTTCAAGCGGCGGATCAAAGCGAACCCGGATACCTTCCGAACTGATAGTTAAACTATCCAATTTCCAATGACTGGCTCCG
>CAZAMT010000428.1:0-2739 GCA_964486145.1 uncultured Bacteroidales bacterium | reverse complement strand
AATTAACTCAATAACTTAATTATAAACACATGAAATAAAGCTAATACCACCGGTACATCCGCAGTCCAATAAAAAACGTAAGAATTCCGGTTACCGACAATATGGCAAATCCATCTAATATATTAAAAAAACCTGCCCCCTCGTTTACAATACTTCTTAAATCATCCACGAGAATGGTAAGAGGTAAAAATTTAATGATACTTACCGCCCAGTCAGGAAAATTCTGATAGCTAAAGAAAATTCCGGATAAGACCAGCATAGGCGTTGTGACAAACGAAATGAGACCGTTCCCTACCTGGGTGTTCGCTGTTTTGGAAGAAATAAGAATGGAAAATCCAAAAAAACACAGGTTTCCTGCAATAAATATCGCGAAAAGAGCGATGATGCTGCCCTGAACAAGGATTCCGAAAAAATAATGTGCAAAAACCAGTATAATAATTATTTCCAAAAGGGTAACAATGACGCGGGAAGTAATCTGTGAAAAAAGATAATGCGCTTTTTTCATTGGAGTAGCAACCATGCGCCGTAACAATTTTTTTGATCTTTTCTCAATCAATGAATAACACACACCCCACATGATCGACATCATAATGCCCATGGAAATTAAGCCGGGAATAAGAAAATCGATGTAGCGCAGCCCTTTTGTATCAATGGGTTGAATATTGTCTGTATTTCTTCCAAGTGATCCGGTAGCAAAATAATTGGATAACTGCATTTGAATTAGCTCCCCTTCGGGGCTCACAGGATCATAATGGTATTGTATATCGTTGTTTTTCTCTGTAAGAATAGCAGATATTTTTCCACGTTTCAGCATTAACTCTGCTTCTTCCCAATCTGTAACATGAAAAATGTATCTTGTTTTTCCGTGTTTACCAGAGAATTCCTTTGAAACTGTGGTATCAGTTACAGCATCATTATGGAACAGCCTTGTTTTTACAAGGGTATCATTTACATCATTTCCAGGCACCAGTGCCACTCCATGCACAATTTCCTGGTTTCCTGAAAAGGCAACACCCAGCCCAATGGCCATAAGAATTGGAAAACCAAAAGACCAGAAAATGGCCCCGGGCTCGCGAAGGTATTCTTTGATTGCTGCTAATGTCAACTGGATAAGCGGATGGTTCATGAAATGATTATTAATTATTGAAAAGTTTTATTTACGCATTTAATTTTCGACCGGTCATGGATGTGAAAAGATCATCAAGGGTCATGGTACGGCATTGCAATTGTGTGATTTCTATGCGTTCCTGTTCAAACTTCTTTAACAAAGCAGGAAGGGCATCAACAATCCGATTTACTTCAATGCGCAAAAGCTGTTCGGTTTTGTCATAATGAACATTATTTACCCCGGGAAACATGGAAAGATCAAAAAACGGTTTTGATTTAGGCGAGATTTCTATCAATTCGGATATTTCACAATTTTCCAGTAAATGGTCCAGGGTTCCCTTTGCCAGAATTTTACCTTTATCCATGATAACAATATAATCACATAAAAACTGGGCTTCCTCCATGTAATGTGTGGTTAAAATGAGCGATGTGTTTTTTTCATTCTTCAGCTTTAACAAAATGTTCCAGATATCTCTTCGGGCATTTGGGTCAAGACCGGTGGTTGGTTCATCCAATAGAAGTACTTCCGGATAATTGAGCAGTGAAATGCCAAGAGCCAGACGTTGTCGTTGTCCGCCCGACAGGTTTTTGGTATACGCTTTTCTTTTTTCATCCAGTTGAATCATTGCAATAACCTCATCCACACGATCTTTTCCAAGACCATAAAATGATGCAAACAGGTGCAATGTTTCCAGAACGGTCAACTTTTCAATAAACCATGTTTCCTGAAGAGAAATACCGAGGATTCGGTTTAACTCACTGTGATGTCCTTTCCACCCTATTCCTTTGATGGTTATTTCTCCAGAATCCGGAAACTGGATTCCTTCAATCATCTCAACAAGGGTTGTTTTTCCCGCGCCGTTTGGACCAAGCAATGCCAAAAACTGGCCCGGATAAACTTTTAAATTCACGCCCTGCACAGCATGCACATCTTTAAACGACTTATGTACCTGTGTTACCTGTATTATGGGCTCTTTAACTTTGTATGTCATAGAGTAAAATCTAAATCGACAGATATACTAACAAAAATGAATGAAAAATGATTAAATACAGGCTAAAATTCACAAATTGATAGCGCGATGGTTGTTCTTGTTTCATTATTTGATGTGCCTGGCATAACCTTTACCAAATGCATTCCCTTGCAGTTTGACTTTTTTTGAATCCATCTGGTCAATGATCCATTGAGTGAAGGTATTACTGTTTGGGCCGGGGACATATCTGTATTTGCTACGAAATGAATACACATGAGCCTTGTTTTCAATGAAGGAAATCAATTTATGTGCCTGCGATCCTTCGTCGCCTTCCATTTTGTAAATTATTTTACTTCGAAACCGTTTTTTGGTCAGGATATAGAAAACATTCATTCCTGTGAACAACGGAAACAGGTTTTTATGCACATGTCCCCAGGAAACCGGCCCCGCGTTTTTATGTTGCCATACCTCCCAGCGGTTAGTTTCACCTTTTCTGTTTGTAACAACCCAGGTATGCACTGCAAAATTGAAGGGAAAGGGCAGGGGAGAAGACAATATAAAAACCTCATATGTCTTTTCATTTAATTGAATGTGATTGTTACGATGTGATGGCTCCTTTTTTTTAAACATAGTTTTGTTTATGAAATTTTTTGGTTCTTAT
>CAZAMT010000427.1:0-2745 GCA_964486145.1 uncultured Bacteroidales bacterium | reverse complement strand
ATGAAAAAAGAGATTATCCTGTTAAATATTTCAGGGGATGATAAACCGGGTGTAACAAATGCTTTGACGACACTTTTACAAAATTACAACATACGAATTTTGGATATCGGGCAGGCTGTAATCCATGAAAAACTTGATTTAGGAATCATGTTTGAAGTACCGGAAGAGGAGGAATCATCACCGATACTGAAAGACCTGCTTTTTAAATCGTATGAACTTGGAATACAAATTAAATTTACACCCATATCTGAAAAAGATTACGATCATTGGGTGGTCCAGCAGGGGAAAGTCAGATACATTGTAACGCTCATTGCAAGAAAAATAACAGCACAGCAAATTGCCAGGGTAACGGATGTAATATATCATCAAAAACTAAATATCGACATGATCTCCCGTTTATCGGGCAGACCACAACTGGGCGAAAATTTCCAGGATTCGAAGGCGTGTGTTGAATTTTCGGTGAGAGGTACCCCGACGGATGCTGAGGCAATGAAAAGTAGTTTTCTCGATATCTCAAAAACCATCGGAGCAGATATTGGTTTCCAGATTGACAATATTTACCGCCGAAACCGCAGATTGGTTTGTTTTGATATGGATTCAACATTGATTCAAACAGAAGTCATCGATGAGCTGGCCAGCCTCGCAGGGGTGGGGGATGAAGTTGCAAAAATTACAGAACAGGCCATGCGTGGTGAACTGAACTTCAGAGATAGTTTCGTTAAACGAATATCTTTTTTAAAAGGCCTTGATGAGAAGTATTTAAAACAAGTTGCTGATAAAATGCCTTTAACGGAAGGTTCTCAAAACCTGATGAAAACATTGAAGAAATACGGGTACAAAACAGCCATACTATCCGGAGGATTTACATATTTTGGTAAGTACTTACAAGGGTTACTGGAAATTGATTACATGTTTGCCAACGAACTTGAAATTGTTAATGGCAAACTTACCGGTAATTATTTGGGAGAAATTGTTGATGGTGAAAAGAAAGCGGAGTTATTGAAGCAGATTGCATTCAAGGAAGATATCAGCCTGGAACAGGTTATCGCGGTTGGGGATGGTTCAAATGACCTGCCAATGTTGCGGTTGGCTGGTTTAGGAATAGCTTTTCATGCCAAGCCTAAAGTAAAAGAATCAGCAAAAAATGCCATTTCCAATCTCGGATTGGATGGAATTTTATATTTGCTGGGATTCAGAGACAGAGAAATAATATCATAAAATTTGGTTTATGTTGATTTCACAAATTGCAGCCATGTCAGAAAACAGGGTAATTGCACGAGATGGTAAGTTACCATGGCATTTACCTGCCGATTTGAAATATTTCAAAAATGTAACATGGGGTCATCACGTGTTGATGGGCAGGAAAAACTACGAGGCCGAAGGCACAACACTGAAAGGTCGAACAAACATTATCATTACACGGCAACAAAATTACCAGGTGAAAGATGCATTTGTATTTTCAACGATCCGGGAAGGAATTGATTTTGCTGAAAGAAGGGGCGAAAATGAACTTTTCATTGTTGGCGGTGGCCACATTTATCGTCAAACTTTGCAGCAAACCGATAAAATATATTTGACAATTATTCACCGGGAATTTGAAGGTGATACTTTTTTCCCGGAACTTGATAAGGATGAATGGAAAACGTATTCAAAAAGACAATACCTGTCCGATCAAAACAATCCCCATGATCACACCTACTACATTTTTCAGAAAAGATAACGTTGTGAATTCTACCCCTACATAAAAAATGTTGCATTTCACCGAATGGGTAAGGTGAAATGCTTACTTTTTTTTCGTCGATTGAGCGTAATCGCTCAATTTGGGTGATAGGTTAAGTTTTCACGAATTTGGGTTACTTTGCAATTTCTTTTACACCCTGCACATCTGTTGAAATGATGACTTTTCCTCCCAAGTAAAAGAAAAGAGCACTAAAAGCCATGAACGTATGACTGATATCAAAATGATTAAACCATTTACTGATAGCCCATTCATTCATAAAAAACAGTGCAGCAATGGCGGCAAAGCCAACTGCAATCAAAAATAACTTACTGCCTTTGTTTCTGGTTTTGTAAAAAATGAAACCATTAAATCCCAACACGATGATCATAAAACCATAAAAAGTATGGACTTCAACAAAGAAGAAATTCAATGTTGAGAAAGTTATCACGACAAAGATCAGCAATTCAATAACATTCATCCATGAAAAAAAACGGGCAACTTTGGGTTTTACCAGAGGTCTGGCATATTCAATGGAAGCTCTTTCAACCAGGGCCACCGAAAACATGCTTGTTAACCATCCGGGGAGTTTCCACGGATTGGCTGCTGCATTCATTTTGTTTTCACCAACGATCTCTGTAAGAAAATTTACAAATGCCGGAGACAGTTTCCATTGGACATCAAACATGTATAAAAAACCGTGACCGATGACACCACCAATAAATGTTGCGATACCCATCGAAAGGAAATAATATTTTAAATACAGGTGTACTTTATTACGTAAAGGGATGTTCGCTAACTTAATGAAAGCAAAAATACAAACTGCGGAAACTACAATATCTGTAACAACTGTAACCGGCTCGTCAATGCGGAGGGAAAATAAATAAATGGAAGGTTGCTCATAACTCATAAATCAAATCTTTTCTTGCCTGTGTGGTAAATATAAAAAAACATCCATAAAACTCACCTGATTTTAAATAAATACCGAGGATTAACACCACACATCGAGTTGTTATTATTCTTTTTCA
>CAZAMT010000426.1:0-2757 GCA_964486145.1 uncultured Bacteroidales bacterium | reverse complement strand
GATTGAAATGAGTGCCAAATTTCAGGTTTGGTCACAAATTTTAAACACATGAAAACTGCAGGAATTATTTTGCTCGTGCTTGGTATTATCGGAACGATTGTATTCGGGATCCAGGCCATCAATCAATCAGAAAGTTTTAGCCTTCTGGGTGTTGACATTGCTGTAAGTTCAGCAAACTGGACACCTGTAATTATTAGTGCTGCCGTTTTGGTAGTTGGAATAATTTTAGCACGTTCCGGTAAACGATAATGATTTTTTATGTTGTACTATATTTCATTGGCTGCTCCCGTGAAAATGAAAAACCTCTACAGAACTTTACTAATTGTTTATGAATTAATAAGGGTAAAGTGAGGTTTGATCTATTTTTCAAGATCATCTTTTTCCTGCTCTTTTTCTTCATGAACAACTTTTTGCTGCTCTTCAACCAGTTTTTTATGTTCTACATACCCGTGCTTGTCTTTAATCCGTTTTTCCAATGCTGCAAGGGCAGAAGCCCGACCATAGAGCATGATCAAATCTCCTGCTTTAATTTTGGTATCTGCCTGAGGTGCGCCCAGGTAATGTCCGTCTTTTCGGGTGATGGCAAGGATAATTATACCTTCATCCCGCACTTGGGTGGTACGGATGGTTCGTTCGGTCAGCCAGTGCCCTTCATCAACCCCAATCTCCGAAATACGATATTCTCCGGAAAGATGAAGCAAACTGGCATAGTCGTTAACATCAATATCGGTAAACCGGTGCAGGTACCGGCTTACAAGGTTCGACATTTTTCGGTCAAACCATTTACTATTGGCGAAGTTCCACAAAAAAACAATGCTACCAACCAGAATAGCTATTTTCACCCATCCTCTTTCCTCTGTATTGACATCCACAAAGCCTATAATTAACGAAGCAACGCCTGTAACAATACCCGCGTTACCCAAAATCATTAATAGAAGCAGTATTCTTCTGCGCGGTGGATTATTAACAACATTCTCTGATTCGCTGGTAGTAAATCCAACACCAGTGAAAGCTGATCGCGCCTGAAATTTAGCGGACTCCCTGGATAAACCCGTATGCGTTAATGCAACTGAAGCAATTTTTGTTACGGTTATTGAAACAATCAATACGATAATGACAGTGATAATAGCAACCATATGTTATATTCCCGACATTATTAAAAAATACATTTCTGTAATCCAGAACAAGTCCATTATTGTTTTGTTTTTTTTTCATTCGCAAATACCTGAAACGTGGGGATTACGCACATCTGCACTACGAAACCCATCGATTGCTTGGGGCATCGAGGTTTTTTAGAATAACCAATGTGACAAAAACCATTGAAGAAATTGAAAAATGTTTCCGGAAAAATGAAAATTGCGATGACATCGATGCGTTGGCAAACCAATTAAAGATGCAACTTCAAATGAACAAACATCAACTTGATGAGATTATGGATGATCTGTCCAGGTAAACAATCATCAGTGCGCCATATCAGGCAGTGATTATATTTAAATTCCTTTGTAACAGCCTTTCCAACCCAAACGTTTTGTATTAATTTATTTAGTTGAAATCAATAACTTTTAATTAGATTCGCCGTAAAAGCGGTTATTCTGAATCAAATCATTTAACAAAAAAAATATGAAGCGTTTAACATTGAGTGTACTATTTGTGGCAGTTGTAGTTTCTGTGTCGGGACAGGTATTTAATACTTCATCGACACTGGGCAGAAATAATTTTTCCATAGGTCTTGAACCAACCGTGCACGTTGGTGGCCCGGGAGATGGATTTATGATGTTCTTTCATGGTGGATACGGTATAAAATCGGGTATTGATCTCGCCCTAAAGCTGGGAGCTGGTAACACGACTTATTTTGGTGCTGATCTTGAATGGCATCTCGGTAAAATCGTATCATTAACAACAGGGGCACACAATTTCGGAAATTTCGCCCTGGATGGAAGTTTAAATCTGGCATTTCCGTTAAGAGGAGGTGTTGATATTTTTACTGGCTTTGACATGGACCTCATCTTTGCCGATGAACTGATGGTTCCGTTGTGGCTGCCCATTGGTGTTGAAATCGGTGTTGGAAGAAATATGTCATTTATTCTTGAAGCACAGGTGGGATTGACTGATCCGGCATGGCACGTGATTGGTGGCGGGGTTGCTTTCTATTTCTAGAAAATTATTTTTTTACGGATTTTTCAAAACATTTAAAGGGGACTTTTTGATATTCCATCAGAAATTCCCCTTTTTCTTCAAATGCATTTGATTTAAAAAAATTCACCTCCTCCTCATTGCCGCCAAACAAATCCAGCCTGATGGCATCATACCCGTTTTCTGAAGTATACTCCTCGATAAATGAAAGCATTTTTGATTCAATATCCTGACCTTTCCATTTGGGATGAATGGCCATTCGGTGGATGACCAGTGACTTGTTTGCTCCGGCTTTCCAGTCGACCGAATGATAAGCTTCAACCTGCTCATTGTTCAAAACAAACATGCCAATGAGGAATCCCTTGCTTTTAATAATAAACAACGATTCCTTTTCAATATCTTTTGAAACAATATCGTAATTCGGATAATGCATGTTCCAATGCATGTTTCCTCGTATATTCATATCCAGAATGCACTGCCGGAGAAGGTACATAATACCAAGCAGGTCGGAGGACTTCGCGGTCCTGATTTCAAGGTTTTTCATATGTTTAAAATTTGTGACCATTCCCAATATCCGGCACTCCCCCGATAGCTATCGGGGTCAATCACGGTAAAGCGTGCCTC
>CAZAMT010000425.1:0-2787 GCA_964486145.1 uncultured Bacteroidales bacterium | reverse complement strand
CACCCCATTCGCAGATACTGAAAATGATTGGTCGTCCTGCCTGGTAAAGCGCATCGCGCATCAGGGAATATGATGATATTGCATCCTGCGCACCCGTGTGGCACCAATCGTATTTTAAATAATCTACTCCCCATGCAGCATACTGACGTGCATCCTGAAATTCATACCCCCTGCTTCCCGGACGTTCCTGGCAAGTTTGCGTGCCGGCACAGGAATAGATACCGAATTTTAATCCTCTTGAATGAACATAATCGGCCAGGTACTTTATACCCGATGGGAATTTCTTCGGATCGGCAATTATATTTCCGTCTTCATCCCTGCTGCTTTGCCAGCAATCATCAATAACGATGTACTCATACCCGGCATCTTTCATTCCTGATGTGACCATAGCATCAGCCATTTCCATAATTACCGTTTCGTTAATACCATCACAATTGAAATAATTCCAACTGTTCCAGCCCATGGGTGGTGTTTTGGCGAGGCCTTCAAACTTTTGAGAATGAATGGGGCAGGTGAAATGAATGATGATGAAAAATGTTAACACCAGGATTTTCATGGTTGAATTTTTATGGTTTGGACTTTTAACGCTGTCCATGTTTTCATGGTAAATAGCCCACTAAACAACAACCAAGCGGTGAGCAACAGGATTAACGACGAAAAGGTGATGAGCAGAATGTCACCTTTGTTCCAAAACTGTATAAGGTTTTGAATCATGGCCCAGATGGTTGCCACAAGCACGAATAACATCGGAATAAAAGAAATTAGAATATTCTTTGCCGCTTGATAAAGATAAATAGTTACCACGCCCAAAGCCAGTGCTGCAAGCAGTTGGTTTAATGCACCAAATAATGGCCACAGCAAGAGGGCGCCCTGTGCGCCGGGTTTGGCGAAGGTCATTATACTGGCAGCAGCTACAACTAAAAAAGTGGCAAAATATCTGTTATTTACGGGTTTGAGCACTTTGTCATCTTTGTTTTTGAAAATTTCCTGTAGTGATAACCTTTGAATTCTTGCTGTTGAATCCAGCGTTGTATTTGCAAAACTTACGATGAAAACCGCGATCAATGCCGTTCCGAAAGCATGCGGAATTCCATAGCTTTCGAGCAGGTTAGCACCACCAACAATGAAAGCTTCCAGTTTGGCTCCCAGTCCTGATGCAGTCGCCCAGGAATGGTAATGATGTTGAAATGCTTCTGCACCTGTATATAAAACCCCTTCTTTTTCAAGTCCCATGCCTAATCCGCCTGCAACCGCCATTAGCACCAGCACGGCAAGAAAGCTTTCCCAAATCATGCTGCCGTAACCTACAAATTGCATATCTTTTTCATTATCAATTTGTTTTACTGTAGTTCCTGAACTGGCCAGGGAATGAAAACCTGAAACGGCACCACAGGCGATGGTTATAAACAACAAAGGCATAAGTGCCGGAATGTCAGTTCCCGGTTGAAAAGCTGCCGGGTTAATTGCTGGAGCAGAAATCTGTGGATGCGCAACAAACAAACCCAGAATCAATAACAAAATGGCAACGAGTAACTGATGTGAATTGATATAATCACGTGGCTGAAGTAGTTTTTGGACGGGAACTGTGGATGCAAAAAACACATATATAAAAAGGATGATACACCATGTTACTACCTCGCTACCCATCATTGGTGGAACTACTACCGGAAATTTCAGGCCAAGCCAGATGGATGCATAAAGCATCGCCACAGCAATAATGGAGTAGAATAAATCACTTTTACCCTTTCGTATTTGCCAGCCCAGCCATACTGCAATGGGTATTTGAAACCATACAGGAATGACGGCTACAGGATACATTTTAAACAGCACTCCCACAATCATTGCAAAAACAGACAACACAATAAACAATAGAAATTGCATTAAAAACTGGAAAGCAATACGGGTTGACGGGCTTATCATGGTACCTGTAAGATCACCAATGGTTTTGCCTTTGTTCCTGCCTGATATTACCAGGGTTGCAAAATCATGTACAGCTCCCATCAGGATAGACCCGAAAAAGACCCATAAGAATGCAGGCACCCATCCCCAGATGATCCCGATCGCTGGCCCAACGATGGGGCCGAGTCCCGCGATGGTTGTGAAATGATGACCAAACAAAATGTGCTTTTTGGTTGGTACGAAATCTATATTATCACGGAATTCATGGGAGGGTAGTTTGTTTTTGGAGTTTAACTGTAATACTTTTTTTGCCAGGAACTTTCCGTATGTATTATACGCGATAACATATCCGATACCGGCAAGCAATACAAGCAACAGACTGTTCATTTCATGTTTGTTTTAGTTGTTTTTGTAAATGTAATGAAAATATGGAATTTCTGTAAATGGAAAATATGTTTATAAGCGTTTGATTCAGATTGAAAAAAGGATAGTTGGTATCGGAATAATGAAATTTTTTTCCTGGAGTAAACTTAGCATCCAAATTGCGCTACGTCCATTCGATGGTTTGCAGGGGATTCCAGAATCGCTCAGGCTCATTTACCATCAAAACCATACCGCTGGATCCCCCTTTGTTTTTATCCATGAAAACATCAGCAAGCCCGGAAGTTTGATTTAGTAAATGATGGATAGTAATGTCATTTGTATAATCAACACCGTTGTATACATGGATTCCTTTGATTATCTCCTGATCAAGATAACGATGAACCGGATCAGAAAAATGCAGTTGCTCTTTTTCGGAAAGCATAGCTATAACAACGGCTGTAAATGTTTTCCCGATGCTTGCTTTGTGATACGGATGGTTTGGTTCATCATAATTACCGGCCGACT
>CAZAMT010000424.1:0-2792 GCA_964486145.1 uncultured Bacteroidales bacterium | reverse complement strand
CTATGGTGCAGAGAAATCAAAATAGAGCACTGCTGAAAAAGGATCTGTTCTTGTACCGCCTCCATTAAAAAAGTTTTTCTTACCTTGAGGTCCAAGTTTTTCAGCAGCCATAAATTTTGTTCCAATTGGGGGAATGGCATGCATAAATGAAATATTGCCATTTGGAAACGGAGCTTTTGCATTTTGTGCATCATCAGGAAACTCCGGAGTATAAAGCCTCATGTACAAATCCTCTGTTGCTGAAACCACGGTAAAGGGTTGTTCCTTCGAGTCGATGGTTGCCCAGTAAAACTCAGAATAATAACCTTTAAATTCAGGATAATCCCAGGAAGCGCCTGTTACAGTGTTATTATAAGGCTTATCCCATACTCCAATGTTCATTCCTTTTAACCTGTTTTTCCAAACCCGGTAAGGTCCGTTACTTAACATACGTATTCCGTTAACCTGGTCTTCGGGGTATGAAAAATTAGCACCCATAAAATCAAATTCACCATGCTGCCCGTATGCATATTCCAATTTCGCCCAACCGTTACCCATGATGGTCCATTTCGCAAAATCAAAGCCACCATCTGAAATGATTTCAACGATATAATTGTTGCCTTCTTTGTAATGCTTTAATTCTTTGAAGGTGGCACTGGCATGTGCAATTTTGGGTCCATCTGAAAATGATATTCTGCCGTTTTTATTTGACACAGTGTTTAATACTCCGAGGGTTTTGTCAAATGTGTACTCTATGTCATTGGCATTAACAATCACAAAAATTTTGTTTTCGTTCACCTTTGGTGCTTTTGTTGATTGCTGTGGAACGATTTTTTCAGCTATTTTTTGTGGCTTTTGCAACGGCCAGCCCCATGTCATTACGTTATTTCCGTGAGGATCAACAGCGGTTAGGAAAAGGGCATCATGTTCATGCCAAGCATCAGGGAGGTTTAATTTTAATAAACCTTTCCGCTGCGGTTGGACTGAAGGACCTGGGTGTTTACCCGAAGAAATAATTTTGTTTTTACTACTGTTCTCCGACGGTAGTGGGAAATCTGCCAGTTTCCATTCAAAGGTGCACTGATCCAGATTGGTATAGAAATACCGGTTTTCAACCTCCAGCACACCATCAAATTCAGATGTAATGCTTTGTTTGCTGACGTATACCGGTGACCAGATTTCTTTGATGGTATAGTAACTGCCTTCTTTTTCCCTGTACGGTCCCAGGATACCATCAGGAGCATGGTTGCCATCGGTATCGATATTTCCATCTTTATCAGTGCGTACAACTCCTTCATCGACAAAACACCATAAAAATGCTCCTGCTGAAAGAGGATTCTGAAGCATCAGGTTCCAGTAATCATCAAGTCCTGCACCATGTCCGCCATCATAAAGACCATGAATTATTTCGGTTGGAAAAAAGATATCCCTTCCGTTAAAAAATGAATTGGTGCCATATCCGTAAGGTTTGTAGTGCTGGGTGTCCATACCATCAAAAATTTGCCAGGGATGTATTACCACCCGGTTTTGCGGATCATATTTTGCAAAGTCATCATCCAGCTCAGTATTCCAGCCACCTTCATTCCCATTGTCCCAGATGATAATGCTTGGGTGGTTAACATCACGGGTCACCATTTCTTTAACTAATTGTTCACCAATTTCGGTATCATACGGAGGAGCCTGCCAGCCTGCCAGTTCATTCAAAACAAAAAGCCCGAGTGAATCACAGGCATCAAGGAAATGTTTGTCCGGGGGATAATGCGACATCCGTACAGCATTCATGTTCATTTCTTTCATGAGTTGAACATCCTTGATGCTTAAGGCTTTGCTTGTTGTTCTGCCTGATGAAGGATAAAAGCTATGACGGTTTACGCCTTTGAACATGATTTTTTGCCCGTTTACATAAATTCCGTCACGTTCTTTTATCTCAATCGTTCGGAATCCGAATCTTTCATCAACTTCATGAATGGTTTTTCCACCAGTGGTAAGTTTTACTTTTACTTTGTATAAATTCGGAAACTCAGGGCTCCAAACATCAGGATTGTCAACTTTTGTTTGCAGGGTTATTTTGTTATCGTTTGAACTGACTGCAACCTTAAATGGTTGACCAACAGTTTTTCCTGAAGCAGTGTAAATTTGAGCTTCTGCTCCATCTACGTGGTTTAATTGTGTAGGATAAATATTGATTAGAAATGAACCATCGGCTTTCGCATCAATGGCCGTCCATTTGATGGATTCTACGGGCTTTATCTCTAAGTAAACCGGACGGAAAATACCACCGAAAACCCAGTAATCAGCTTTTCTCTCAGCAATGTTTACCGACCGGTTGGAGGACATTTTAGAAACAATTACCTCAAGTAGATTGTCATTCTGCCCGTAACGAAGCAGTTCTGAAATATCATATTTAAACTGATAAAAAGCACCTTTATGGACAGGACCTGCGCTTCGGCCATTAATTTTAACTTCTGTATCGGTCATGGAACCTTCAAAAACAATCTCGATTAGCTTACCTTCCCACGATTCGGGTACGCTGAATGTATGTTTGTAGTGACCTTTTTCATTGGCTTTTGGTTGATCATGTCCGTAATTGTATGTGCCAAAACCTTCTAATTCCCAGCACGAGGGCACAGGTATTGTTTTCCATAAACCACTTTGCATCCCATCAGATACTTTAAATTCCCAATCTACGGTTTGGTCATTTCCGGTTCCTGACAAATAGATTGTTTCGGTGGTTTGTGAATGTAAAATCAATTGTGTTGTTACAAATAAGCTTAATAGAATGAGACTTTTTTTCATGGAAACGTTTTTATGAA
>CAZAMT010000423.1:0-2802 GCA_964486145.1 uncultured Bacteroidales bacterium | reverse complement strand
ATGTTTTATATGCAACAATGCTGCAAATGTAGAAGATGAATTTTAAAAAACAGGCTGTCGCAAAATGTATTAATCGAAAATCAAAATAATACATCACGAACCAGCCTGTTTCAAAACAATCCTACATACTCAGTTTAATACCAATATTAAAGGTTCGTGGCTGACGGGGACCATAAATATAACCGGCATCACGGTAAACACCACTATCAAAATCGTCCTGAAACTGGTTAAATAGGTTTTTCACCCCTGCATAAAATTGTATCTTTGTCTGGTGGACTGTTGTCAAATCATAATCGTATGAAAACTGCAAATCAAGGGTTATAAAGTCTTTTGATTTTTCCAATCGCTCCCCAATTATTACATCTCCTTCAACAATTGTTCCATCAGCAATGGCTTCATCATAGTCCTCTTGAGAAAGTCCAAAATGAGGTATCCACATTGAACCTGTGTAATTCAGTGAAAGGTTCGTATTGAAATGCCCTGTTGGTTTCCAGTTAAAAGTTGCATATCCATATTGATTAGGAGTACGCATGAAGTCTTTGGAAACGCTATTTTCATCATCACCCCATGCCTGTGCTGTTTCATAAGCACTTTTTTGAATGGAATAGCCTAATTGAGATTCAATTTTGGGAGTTATAAAAGTTTTAAATTCAATATTTAAACCGGTAACATACGCCCCATCTTCAGCATTTACGCGTAAATAAACAAATTCTCCATCATCCTCCGGATCATAAAACTCATCGGAAAATGGATTACTTAATCGGGTATAATAACCTTCTATTAGAAAAAAGCAAGGAGAATTCTTTATGGTAAAATCTGAATTTAACGAAGTTGTAAAGGAATGAGAGGTTTCCTGTTCTAAGTTTTCGGCATTAACGGTACGCACCCTTTTTGCATTTACCAATTCAATGTGCAAATCTTCATTAAATACCTGAGGGGCACGATAACCTTTGGCGTATCCGGCTCTATAGCGTAAGTTAGGTGTAATCTTATACAAAAAGTTCAATCGTGGCACAAAAACACCATTGCTAAGGTCTCCATTACTACCTTCAACTGCTTCCAAATCTTTTATTAAGAAATAATCGTAGCGCACTCCGGCTGAAAGATTAAACTTTTCAGACTTCCAGTCTTGTTGAACAAATGAGCCCAAGGTATTGACATATTGATTGGTAAGTGTTGTATTTTCATTACCGTTAGCTCCCAGTTTTATATCGTGCAGATAATCGTTACTGTTATCAATGCCAAATATTGTTGAAGATGTCGGGAAAATGAAATTATTTGAATTCAAAACATATTGTGCCCCCAATGATGAACTTAAATCAGTTGTATTGCCGTAAGCATCGGGGTCTTGCTCTGCACCATAATACGAGTCCCTGTCAACCTGCTGGGCGGCTGCGTATATCGTAAGTTTGTTGTAGTTATCATTTGTATATAGGTCAAAAGATAAATTTCCCCCGGTTATTAAATGGTCTAATTGTTCGGTTATGTCAGCTTCGTGAGGCAGATAATCCAGTTTGTTGCCTCCACGACGGTATTCATCAATTCGGTATCCATCCAGGGAAATTTTGCTTTTTTCTCCGGGTTTATGAAAAACATTGAACCCAAATGTTGTATTCTTCATTTCTACCATTTCAGTAAACCCATCATTGTTGGCATCATACGCATCACGATTGCGAAGCATTGAATATAAGTAGCCTCCGGTTTTTTTGTCATCTGATACTATCGATGCATTTAAACTCAATTGGTCATCCAATGCAACATTACCTACATTTGTATTTCCAAACCCGATTATCCCAAAACGGTTATCAAACTCAAATGTGTTTCGAAGGGTTTCTTTGGTAATAATATTTACCGTACCAGCAATGGCGTTTCCGCCAAATAATGTTGAACCGCCTCCGCGGACAATTTCAAGTCGTTCTATCATATTGGTAGGTATCATTTCAAGCCCATATACTCCTGCCAAACCGCTAAAAACCGGTCGGCTATTCATTAGAATTTGGGTGTAAGCTCCCTCCATTCCATTCATACGCAATTGAGAAAAACCACAGTTTTGGCAATTCGTTTCTGTTCTTAATCCGGGGGTGAAACTCAATCCATCTGCTATATTAATCGATTGTGTTACTTCAAAGAGCCTGGGATTGATTGTTGTTACCACTACCGGGGCTTCCTGCCTGTTTGTCTGATTACGATCGGAACTTACAACAACTTCTTCCAGTTCTAAAAAATCTTCTTCTACTGTAAATTTTATTTCTATAGTTTGGTCATTTTTTATTGATACTTGTTTACTTGTAGTTTTGTACCCTATTCCACTCACCCTAACGGTATGGGTCCCTTCACTTATATTAATAATCTGGAAATGCCCTGTGGCATCGGTTGTGGTACCGATTGTAGTTCCATCAATTGTTATGTTAATATAAGGTACATGCTCGCCATTGCATTGAACATCACCAACGATATTTGCATCTGTATTTTTTTGGGAAAAAGCAGAAAACGAAATTATTACTAAAATTATTGATACTATGATATTTTTCATGTGTTTAAAATTTGTGACCAAACCTGAAATTTGGCACTCATTTCAATCATGGTAGTGTGTGCCTCAATAATTATCTCAGATAACTTGTCCGACAATTGGCGGATGGTCTGTTTCATGATTACTTATTTTTAAAATTGTTTTAACTAGTTTATAACAAACAGCTTATTGGTTGTTGACCAAGCGGATTGATTATCGGCAAATGTTTTGATTTCACTTTTGTTTGTTGTTTGAAGTACACATTAATTTCAATACGTTTCAAATAGATTGAA
>CAZAMT010000422.1:0-2819 GCA_964486145.1 uncultured Bacteroidales bacterium | reverse complement strand
AAAAAATATCTATACTGGTGATGATTGATCATCAATTCACCGGTTTTCTTTGGCCATTTACCGATTGATGATTTTACATGTTGATCGAGCTTTCTATTTTTGAGCTGTAATCATTAAACTTTTTAAAAATGGAAACGAGAAGATTTGATAAACGATTATTTTTTGGATTGATTTTATTTGTAGTTGGGCTGGTTATTTTGGGTTCCAATTTTAACATTATACCCTGGAATGTGCGCCGTGTACTTATCAATTGGCGAATGATCATTATTGTTGTGGGTATCCTGATGTTGGCATCTAACCACAACAAGGGATTCGGGGTATTGCTCATTTTGCTTGGCGGTTTTCTGTACACCCCGTTCCTGTTTCATTTCCCGTTTCAGTTTAGGGAAGTGTTTTGGCCAATGGTGCTGATAGGTGTAGGTGTTTTACTCATCATGCGGCGCGGAACCTTCGGTGAACACAAATACATGAACCTGAGTGATAATTACATTGACGATACATCGATTTTTGGAGGAGGGGATGTTCAGGTTAAAACAGATAGGTTTAAAGGTGGACGCATAACGTCAATATTTGGAGGATCAAATATCAACTTGCAACAT
The DNA here is from genome assembly GCA_964486145.1 of uncultured Bacteroidales bacterium. Classification (GTDB taxonomy): domain Bacteria; phylum Bacteroidota; class Bacteroidia; order Bacteroidales; family JAAAOM01; genus CAZAMT01. The sequence continues at coordinate 2,220 of CAZAMT010000422.1, read as the reverse complement.
GCAAAACTGGCTCCCGGGACTAACGTGATCGATATTTTTGCAATGTTTGGTGGAAGCAAATTTATTATTCCTTCCGACTGGAAAGTGAAAATTGATGTTATGTCAATTTTTGGTGGTTTTTCGGATAAGCGTTATGTAACTCCACCGGATCATCATGTCGATAATGATAAGTTATTGGTAATTAAAGGTGTGATGCTCCTTGGTGGTGGTGAAATAAAAAGTATTTAAATCAAAACAATGAATCACCCGCTGGCAGGCAAAAGAAAGCAATTGCTTCTTTATCTTGGAACATGGATAATCATTGCCGTTATTCATGTTCTTATTCTTTGGTTAAATTTCAACATTTTATTTTATAATGCGCTTATCGATAGCATTGTTTACAATATGTTGTTTGCCATGCTGGGTATCATCGTTTGGTTTCCGGTTTTTTACAATGAACGTGGACGAAACGAAATTATAAACATTTTACTAACCCAGTTACTGGCGGGTGCTATTATTGTTGGTCTTTGGTATACACTGGCATCTAACATAATTGAGTTGTTAAAAGCCGAAAGCCCGCGTTACAATTCTTTTCTTTCAGGTGCAATGCCCTGGCGCATTCCCTCCGGTATCTTTTACTATGTGTTAATTACATTAACGTATTATTTAATCCTGTTTTATGATGATATAAAGGAAAAAGTAAAAAATGAAGCTGACCTGAAACAATTGGTTACCGAAGCCGAATTGCAATCATTGCGCTCACAGATAAACCCCCATTTTTTATTTAATAGTTTAAATTCCATCAATACGCTCACAATTCTCGAACCAGAGAAAGCCCAGCAAATGATAATAAAACTATCCGAATATATGCGGTATTCCTTGCGGAAAGATAAAAATACAAAAGTACCATTGCACGAAGAACTGAAAAATATCAACCTGTACCTTGACATTGAAAAGATCCGATTTGGAAAAAAACTGTTGTTTCATATTTCTTTGGATGATGATCAGTTAAACGCTTATGTTCCGCATATGATTTTACAACCCATCGTTGAAAATGCAGTTAAATATGGTGTTTACGAAAGCTTTGGTGAGATACGCGTTGATATTGATATTGCAATGAAAGATAATTATCTTGTAATACATGTACGGAATAATTTTGATCCGGATGTACAGTCTTCCGGTGAAGGGGTCGGCCTGACCAATATCAGAAAAAGGCTCAAATTAACCTATCAACAGGAAAACCTGCTGGAAACCACGATTAAATATGGAAAATTTTCGGCATTGCTTCGTATACCAGTGCATAACGATGAGATATGATAACATAGAGTTAACTTAAAAAATTAAACACAGATTACATGAGCAATTTATTAAAACTAATTTGTTTCAGATGAGTACCATATCTGCCATGATCATAGAAGACGAAGAACCCGGGCGCCTGCTTATTAAAAAATACCTCGAAGATCAGCAGGACATTACATTAATTGGCGTTTGTGAAAATGGGTTTGACGGGGCAAGGATCATTAATAAAGAAAAACCGGATTTGATTTTTTTGGATGTGCAAATGCCGAAGATCAATGGGTTTGAAATGCTCGAAATTATTGACTGTAAGCCTGAAATCATCTTTACAACAGCATACAATGAATACGCCATCAAAGCATTTGAATTAAATGCCATTGATTACCTGTTAAAACCCTATTCGAAGGACAGGTTTCTAAAAGCTTTGGATAAAGCCCGAACAAGAATTCTCTCAGGAAATTCAGATATGAAATCTTCTTCAATCATAAGTGAGTTACCTGAAGAATACCTGAAAAGGATTGTAGTGCGTAACAGAAGTAACATCCATGTTATCAACACCGAAAACATTGTATTAATTGTTGCACAGGATGATTACGTGATGATTTATACCCCGGAAAGGAGCCTGTTGAAGCAGCAAACCATGAAATATTACGAGGAACATTTGAATCCGGCCCAATTTATCAGGGTTCATCGTTCGTATATTGTCAATGTAAATTACATTCGTAAACTTGAACCTTATGAGAAAGACGGGTATTTAATCGTTTTGAAGAACCAAATTCAGGGCGATGGGAAGATTAAAGTAAGCAAATCCGGTTATCACAAATTAAAACAGGTACTCAGGTTTTAAAACGAATCCATGAAACACCCATGATTATATTTTAAAAATACACACCCATGATTATTAAAGGTTCTTCTACGACGAACTACCGGATAAACTCAATAACT
>CAZAMT010000421.1:0-2823 GCA_964486145.1 uncultured Bacteroidales bacterium | reverse complement strand
TAGTAAAACAGCATATTTTTATACTGACCCGCCATTAAAAATAGAAAAGGAACCGACCCGGCTTGACACTCCATTTTTATTTAACGTGAATATTGATCCGGCAGAAAGGTACAATATTGCCACAGAACATCCTGAAATTATCAGTGAAATACAGAAAATTAAGGCAGAACATGAGGCGGCGATAAAAAATTCGAATTAAAATAAAGCTACATACCGCAGGAAAAATGAAAAATTATTTAATCTTAAGCCTGTTTTTTATTGTTGCTACTGGCCATAAACCGAAGAAGCATAAAGAACAACTGCCCAACTTCATCATCATCTTTTGTGATGATCTGGGTTATGGGGATATTGGCACTTACGGTTCCAAAATCAACCGCACGCCCAACATTGATCGAATGGCAGAAGAAGGTATGAAATTTACCAGTTTCTATGCTTCGGCAAGTGTATGTACGCCTTCCAGGGCAAGTATCCTTACCGGTTGTTATCCGCAAAGAGTGGACATGGCGGAGGCAAGGCCGGACGGTTTTCGCTCGGTATTGTTGGCACAAAGCCAGAAGGGATTAAATCCCCGGGAAACAACCCTGGCAGAAATCCTTAAGCCCAAAGGCTACGCCACTGCCTGTATTGGCAAATGGCATGTGGGGGAGCAATCTCAATTTTTAGCCGGGCGGCAGGGATTTGATTATTTCTTTGGTACGCCAGGTAGTAATAATTTTAAAAATTTGCCCCTGATAGAAAATGAAAAAGTGGTGGAACAACCGGCTGATCAAAATACCCTGACCAAACGCTATACCGAACTGACCCTTGATTTTATAGATAAAAATAAGGAGCAGCCGTTTTTTATTTATTTGGCGCATAATATGCCCCACGATCCTTTGCATGCCAGTGAAGCTTTCCGGGGCCGTTCGGAGCACGGCATCTATTCAGATGCAATTGAAGAAATTGACTGGTCGGTAGGAGAAATTCTCAATTACCTAAAAGAAAATGGATTAGCCGAAAACACTTTTGTCTTTTTTACTTCTGATAATGGTGGTGAAATGCGCTTTGGAGGTGTTAATGAACCGCTGAAAGGCGGCAAAGGCACCACCTGGGAAGGAGGGATGCGGGTACCGGGCATCGCCTGGTGGCCACGGCAAATAGAGGCCGGGCAAACCAGTGATGAAATAGCTACCATCATGGATTTTCTGCCTACCTTTCACCATTTAGTCTATGGTCAACCATTTTCAAAAGTCACTATCGACGGACATAATATCTGGCCTTTGTTGAGTGGCAGCGAAAAACAATCGCCTTACCAGGCATTCTTTTACTATGACAGGGATCAACTGCAGGCTGTAAGAGCCGGCCAATGGAAGTTGCATTTACCACTAAAAGATCGATTTCAGGCACACTATACCGATGAAACCATGGTGATGGAGACATCATTGTATAACCTGGCTGAAGATATGGGTGAGACCAACAACCTGGCGGGCCAGCATCCGGAAATTGTTAAACAACTCATGCAATACGCGGACTGGGCCCGAAGCGCCCTGGGCGATACGGATCAGCCCTCACCCTACATACGACCAGCCGGTATTTTAACTGAAATTAAAGAACTTAATTAGGAGACATAACAATGAAATGCTTTTACACTATTCTGATAATTTTTATGCTTGCAAGCTGCGAACAGAAAAGCACAAACCGGCAAGCACCCAATGTGATCCTGATCCTGACCGATGACCAGGGTTATGGAGATGTGGGCTATCTCGGAAATCCACACATCATTACGCCTACCATCGATAGTTTGGCCAATCACAGCCTGCGCTTTACCAACTTTTACGCGTCGCCTCGATGTGCACCCACCCGGGCAGCGCTGATGACTGGTCGTCATCCGGAAAAAACCGGCGTTTTTCACGTCACCGACGGCGGTTACAATATGGCTAATAATGAAAATACTATGGCAGAGCATTTCAAAGAAGCTGGTTATAAAACCGGAATTTTTGGCAAATGGCACATTGGCGACCATTATCCTTACCTTCCGGAAGATCAGGGGTTTGATTATTCATTGATACACAGGGGTGGAGCAGTAGGCCAGATAGCTGACCATCCGGATAATTACTGGGACATGACCAAACCTTTAGCCGAAAGAAAACAAAACTACTTTAATCCCACGTTGTACCGAAATAAAGAGGTGATTAAAACCGAGGGCTATATCACGGACATTTTTACAGAACATGCTATTCGGTTCATTGAAGAACAGCAGAATAATCCATTCTTTGTTTATTTATCCTACAACACCCCGCACGACCCTTACCAGGTACCGCAAAAATATCTCGACCTGTACCAGGGCTTACCTACCGATGGATTGGATACCACTAATGGGGGTACACATCGCCTGTCGGATTATGAAGCAGCCCAATACGTGTATGCCATGATGACCAACATGGATGATAACATCCAAAGAGTGCTGCAAAAGGTAGAGGAACTTGACTTGCAGGAGAATACCCTGGTTGTCTTTTTGTCAGACAACGGGCCTGCCCAGTACCGCTATGTAGGTAACCTGCGCGGCAAGAAAGGTATGTTGTATGAAGGTGGCATCCGGGTGCCTGCATTTATCAATTACAGAGGATTAGAAGCAGGGGAGTTTGAATTACCGGCTGCCCATTACGATATTTTGCCCACTTTGGCTTCCTTGTGTAATTTGAGCCTGGAGGATAATATCGATGGGCTCAATTTATTGGCAAAAGACAAACAGAGGCTTCAAAATCGCAGTATCTTTATTCGCGAAAGCAATTACATGCAACCATACCAGGAGATGATGGTGCGCAAAGGAGATTATAAACTGGT
>CAZAMT010000420.1:0-2831 GCA_964486145.1 uncultured Bacteroidales bacterium | reverse complement strand
ACTATCCTTAACGGTAATTTTACTTCAAATCTTTATCCTTCCACTAAATTCGCAATAGTACCAGAATATATAGTTCTATGACCGCTTGAACATTCCAAACTAAAATGGTAACATACACGTAAACAATTGAAGAATGAATGAAATGGAAAGGGAAATTGTTGTTCCGGACAAAGCGGAAATTAAGTTTGGTGAGGACAGGATTTTAAAAATTCGAATGTTACCTGGATCAAACATTGATTTAACATCAGCCGTTGCTATTGTTGAACATGCTGCGAAAATTACTGATAAAGAATTACATTGTAATTTTATTGACATCAGGCAAATGACCTATATAAGCTCTGATGCACAAAAGCATTTCAGCAAACAAAACAACACTTACGTTCCGGCCATTGCTGTTTTGATGGTATCAACAATTCAAAAAAAACTGGTGAACATGTATTTTTCATTTTTAAACCCGATGATACCCACCCGTGCCTTTGATAATGAAGAGGAAGCCATGGTTTGGTTGAGAAAAAAGCTTATTGAATCGGAGGATTTGATGTAGAAACCTCAAATGAAAAGCTTTAAAATATTAAAATCAGTATATTCCTTGTGCATATAAAATTTTCAACTATAAACTACTTATTGATGTTCTCTGCGCAATAAATCAAATATGGTTTTCACCGGGTTAAATGTAATTATCGGAACTTCAATAAATACTGTGTTCCAGTCAGACATGGCTCCATTCCATAAACCAGGCAACTCCAGCGCTTTGAGTTCCCTGCCATCTTTGGATTTTTTTGAGATGAATCCTGTTTTTGGATCCTTGAATTTTTGAAGATCAAATGGTTTTCCTTCGTAATTTTTCGTGATGCAAACTATGTCCACAGGATTAAAATGTGTGGCTTTATCAAATTGTTCAGCCTGCTCTGGATCATTCATATTGATTTGTGAACTTTCAAGGATTTGAGGGGAAATGCTAAAGTCTCTGTTTTCGGCAAGAAAAGGCCCGCCACCAGGCTCACCTTCGTTTTTCACCATACCACAAACCCGGATGGGACGATCCAGTTTATTTCTTAAATATTCAACCTTCTTTTCATCTTTCCAACCATGATACCTGCCCGGAAACCTTATAAACAGTGTTTGTTGCATGAATGTTTCCAGTTCCGATAAGATTTTTTTCCCTTGTTTCTGATCTATCCGTTGAATATATTCGTGAATTTTCTCCCTAAGCATCAATATATAGCCGGCAAGCACACTTTTATACTTCACAGTTTCCCCTTTAATTTTATCCGGCACAACATTGTCAATGTTTTTTATAAAAATGATTTCTGCATCAATGTCATTTAGATTCTGGAGCAATGCACCATGGCCGCCAGGTCTGAAAAGCAATGTTCCATCGTCAAGCCGAAACGGATTGTTTTCAAGGTCAACAGCAATGGTGTCGGTTGATGGCCGTTGCGTGGAATACGAAATATGGTATTTCACCTGGAAGCGTTTTTCATATTTTCCCTGCGCTTCTTTTATCTTATTTTTGAAAAGTTCCAGATGTTCCGGTGAAACAGTAAAATGAATATATACCTTTTTTCCTTTCCCTTTTGCATACATTGCACCTTCAACCAAATGTTCTTCAAGTGATGTGCGGGTTTCGTTTTCGTATTTGTGGAAATCAATCAATGCTTTGGGAAGATTTCCATAATTTAAGCCATCTTGGCGAATGATGTATTCTATTAGTTTTACATATTGTTTTCTTTCAAGTAGTTGTTCGGCGTCTTCGCCTTTTTTTTCAAGTATTTCCTTCAAATGGATAAAGAATGCTGTTTTTTCAATTTTTTCTATAATTGGTTTAACCGGACTGTAATCCGGATTTGGATTGTTTTTGTTTTCGCTGACAAACGTGTATAGCTTTTTAAACATGCGCGATGCTGCACCGGATGCAGGAACAAATTTTTCAATTTTAATCTCATCTCTGTATGCATTGTATTGATGCATATACTCGGAGATTTCATTTTCTGATAATCGGATAATTCCATCGCCAATGGTTGCAGCCTTTTCAATGTGCAGATATGGAAAGCCTTTTCTGAAGGATTCAATCTGGTTTTCAATCTGTTCCCGGGTTATTCCTTTTTGTTGAAGTAATTCAATATCCGCATTGTTCAGTTCCATAATAGTACAATTAGGTTAAATTCGGGTTATAAAAGAATAAAAAAATGAATAAAAAAATGTTTAGCAAAGAAACAAAAAAATGAGGTTAATACATTTTTATTTTTTCTGTAAATGCCCAACCATGTTCAAATGCCTTTATATTTTGCTCGATTACCTCGCTGCCTTTTCGCTCAAAAAGTTGTTGGATGGCAAGTAGAATATTCTTTTTACGGATATGAATGAAATGAGCAGCGGCACCCAACATAATGATGTTTGATGATTTGGGACTTCCTGTTTCTTTGGCTGTCTTATCAGCGTCAAGCATGATATGATTTTCACGGGCTTCAATTTCATTGTAAATTTTATTGATTTCAGGATAGTTCCCGATATTAGCAAATGGTTGTTGATTAGTCACAATCCATCCGCTTTTTGAAAGATACGGCAAATACCTGAGTGCTTCTAAGGGTTCAACGGCCAATATAATATCTGCTTTGCCTTCGGGTATTAAATCGGAATGAATGGGTTTATCGGAGATTCGTAAATTGGATTGAACAGCACCTCCTCGTTGCGACATACCATGAACCTCAGCTTGTTTAATGTGTAAATTTTCATTCAGCGCTGCATAACCAATAGCGGCAGCTATGGTAAGTATTCCCTGACCGCCAACTCCGGCCAATATAATATCTGTTTTCATCTGTTTAAAATTT
>CAZAMT010000419.1:0-2841 GCA_964486145.1 uncultured Bacteroidales bacterium | reverse complement strand
CGATAAATCGGGGCAAGTTGTCCTCGGTTCATAAATTATTTACAATCGACTGTTTCTATTATTATCTGTTCAGGTTATTTCGTTCATTATTCGTTGAGATGACTTGTCATCATTAAATTTTTTTTTCTTGAAAATTTGATAATGATAAAAATCATATATTTTTGCTCCAAATTTTTTTTTTATGATGCAGTTAAAATCATTCGACAAAGGTAGCACGGAAACACCGCTTTTAAAAGATACCATTCATAAAAACCTGGAAAAGATAGTAAAACTTCACGGAAATAACGAAGCTTTAGTGGTTCGGTCACAAAATTTCAGGTGTACGTACAATGAGTTTTACCATCTGGTGTGTAATGCCGCTAAATCGCTTCTGGCTTTGGGAATAAGGAAAGGTGATCGCGTAGGCATTTGGTCGGCAAACCGATACGAATGGGTCATCATTCAATATGCAACAGCGCAAATGGGGGCTGTTTTGGTGAACATCAATCCTGCATATCGATCCATCGAATTAAAGTACGCGTTGAACCAATCGGGTGTGAGTTTGCTTTTTATGTCAAATGGTTTTCGGAAAACAGATTACAATGCAATTCTTTCCAGGGTTAGGAAAGATTGCACAGATCTTAAACAGGTTATCAATATTGATAATTCGTGGAAGGAATTTAATCTGAAAGCCGGTGAAATTTCAGATGCACAATTGAAAGATGCTGAAAACCTTCTTGATTACCAGGATTCCATCAATATTCAATATACAAGTGGTACAACAGGATATCCAAAAGGCGCAACCCTCAGTCATTTTAATATATTGAACAATGGTTATTTCATTGGTGATCGGATGAATTATTCTGAAAACGACCGCGTATGCATTCCGGTTCCGTTTTACCATTGTTTTGGAATGGTCCTTGGCAACCTTGCCTGTACAAGCCATGGTGCATGCATGGTTATTCCCGGTGAGGCGTTTGAACCTGAACTTGTAATGGAAACTGTGCAGGAAGAGAAATGCACATCTTTGTATGGAGTTCCAATGATGTTCATCGCTGAACTGAATCATCCGAATTTTGAAAAATACGATTTTTCATCACTTCGCACCGGCATTATGGCCGGATCTTCATGTCCGGAAGACACAATGAAGCAGGTACAATCGAACATGCATATGAGTGAAGTGTGTATTTGCTATGGCATGACAGAAACCAGCCCGGTATCCACGCAAAGTTTTGTTGACGATCCACTCGATAAAAGGGTATCCACAGTGGGTAAAGTTCATCCGCATATTCAGATAAAAATTATTGATCCCGAATCAAAGGAAATTTTACCTCGTGGTGAACGGGGAGAATTTTGCACAAAAGGCTACTCAGTAATGAAAGGCTACTGGAACAACGAAGAAGCAACCCGGCTGGTAATAGATGAAGATGGCTGGATGCATACCGGTGACCTTGCTGAAATGGATGAGGATGGATATGTGAAAATTGTAGGCAGGATAAAAGATATGATTCTACGTGGTGGTGAAAATATATCGCCATTTGAAATAGAGGAGTATATTCAAACTCATAACAAAGTTGAGTTGGTGCAGGTTATTGGTGTACCAAATTACAAATACGGTGAAGAGGTAATGGCCTGGGTAAAACCTGCAAATGGTCACCAACTAACAGATGCTGAACTCCATGATTTTTGTAAGGGACAGATTGCAACGTATAAAATCCCGAAGTACTGGAAGTTCGTTAGTGATTTCCCGGCAACAGTAACCGGCAAAATACGAAAAGTAGAAATGAGGGATATTTCCGCGAAAGAGTTGGGGCTTGAAGACCAAAACCGATGGAAAACCTAAGGATCCAACAGTTTGCCCTCCCTGCGTGCCAGACATTTATCATGATGCAATTGAATTTTATCTTTTTCTTTAGCGCTCAATCTTTCATATTCCCGAATGCGTTCATTAAATGGTAATTTCCTTAAAGTTCGGAGTGGACAATCTTCCATTTCTTCACCCACAGGACATCCGAATATCAACCCAATCATATTTTCAGATTTTAAGACCCCAAATATAATTGAAGGATATGAACGGCTATTAATAAGTAAGAAAAGAATTGTCGGCCACAGGCCATAGCTGTGCAAAATGATGCTTCCTGGTGCAGGATTTTTCAGGTCACAAGGGTATGTAAAACCCTAAGATCCTGATGCGGCCTCACCGCAATTGGTGCCCACAGTGCTTTTGTCCTCTGCCGGTTTGGAAATAACATACTCCCGGAATTGATAAACCAAAAACAAGGGTATTTCGTATGAAGCATTGATAAAAGAAAATTTAACCTTCAACACCATGGGAACGGAATTTTTAAAATGGTCTGACAATTACAGTATCGGTTTGCAGGAAATTGATAATCAGCATAAAAAGTTGCTTGATATCATCAACAAACTGTACAAGGCATTTACCAGCCGGGAAGAAGATGTGGTTATGGAGGATATTCTTGCCGAGATGGCAAATTACACCAATTACCATTTTGGTACCGAAGAGAGATATTTCAGTCAATTCGGCTATAAAGATGCACTTGACCATTTGGAACAACACAAGAATTATGTTGCCAAATTATCCATGTTTCAGGATGATTTTAAAAATAACCGGAAAATTACATACAGTGTCATGAATTTTCTACGCAACTGGCTGGTTAACCATATTCAAGGCATTGATCGCGATTATGTTACTCTTTTTAAAGAAAATGGAGTGAAATAAATATCTTTCTACCCGTTTTCTCCTGATCCCGGGAATCCTGTCAAAATAACGATTGCCGGTATTTTTTTCTGTTTAAAATTTATTTCACGCAAAGTCGCTAAGACGCAAAGAGCTTTTAATAA
>CAZAMT010000418.1:0-2874 GCA_964486145.1 uncultured Bacteroidales bacterium | reverse complement strand
ATGAAAAGGGCCGTGATTTTATTGGCAGAATAATTCATTGAAATACCGGCAAGCAATCCCATGGCGAAAAAGAGTGTGGCAATTTCTTTAATGTACCACCCATATCCCATAACTCCGACAATAAGCACCAGGATGGTAAAGAGCAACAAGTTAAGAATAAAAAAATGAACCGATTTCTTCAAAGTCAAAATTCCTGATATCCCAAAAAGAATGGCGATTGCGGGGAACACGAAAAAAGTGTAACTGCTATTACCGATGTTCAGGGTTGATTTTGGAAAATAAACGGATAGTCCGATAAAAATGGCAAGCAGTATTAAATATATTATTATGGCAATAGCTGGTGTGTGGTATTTAAAATTAAACGCATCGGAATCCCCCTTTTTTCTCCATACCCGGTCATCCTCATATACGGGTGATTTCAGTGGATCGCGTTGAATCCGGTTTGCATAGTAGAGTACATATCCAATGCCTACTACATTAATAACAATCCAACAAAACAAACGATATTCAATTCCTGAAAAAAGAGGAATGTCCGATAATCCCTGGGCTATGCCGATGGTAAATGGATTAAAAAGTGCACCGGCAAATCCAAGGCCTGCTCCAACAAAGCACATAGCGACACCTACAATAGAATCAAATCCCATTTTAATGGATAGCGGTACAAAGATAATAATAAAGGCTATCGTTTCTTCGCTCATGCCAAATGTTGCTCCAAAAATGCTAAAGACGAGCATAATCAGGGTTATAATGATATTTTTTACACCCAACCAACGTATAAATCGGTATTTTTCAAGTTTTCCGGTAAATGTTAAAAACGACAGGATGCCCACATCGATGGCTTTACTTTCATTCATGATCCAAAATGCTCCACCAATGATGAGAATAAATACGATTATATCAGCCTTGTCAATAAATCCCTCGTAAAGTGCAGCGAATATTTCCCATGTTTGTGCATTACTTTCTGTGAATCGGAATGAATTACCGGCAATAACCTCACGTTCCTGACCATTAACCACAACCACTTCTCTAACAAATTCTCCACCAGGTAAAATCCAGGTTAACATAGCCGCGAAAACAATGAAAGAAAATATAATCACGTAAGTATGAGGTACTTTTTTTAACATTGAAGAATTATTTTAAGTTGATTTTCTTTATCTGTTTCCTGAGGATGCCATTATTCATCCTAATTTGCTTATTTTGTTTTGAAGGCGAATGTAATAAAAAAATGCTATGGCACTAAACCAGGTCATTGAATGTATTCCGAATGTCAGTGAGGGAAGAGACAAAACCATTGTACGAAAAATATCGGAATTACTAAGGTCATCAGAAGGCATTGAATTGTTAGATGTTGATTCAGGGTGGTCGGTAAATAGGAGTGTATATACCTTTACGGGTTCACCGGAACAGGTATTTCAAGCAGTTCGTAAAATGTATGATTATGTTTCAACCAATTTAAACATGCGAAGACAAAAAGGGGTACATCCGCGTCTCGGGATGTTAGATGTGTCCCCGTTTGTTCCAATAAAAAATATATCGGTTGATGAATTAAATCAAATGGTATGGAAATTTGGTAAAGAAATAAGTTATACATATAGTGTTCCGGTTTATTTTTATGAGTATTCAGCCTGGACTCCTTATCGTAAAAAGCTGGAGACAATCCGAAGGGGTGGATATGAATTACTTACCGAAAAATATTACGCAGGAAAGCTCACTCCTGATGTTGGTCCGATGCAATTTAATTTTAATACCGGAGCAACGGTTATGGGGGTTAGAAATTTTTTGATTGCTTTTAACATTGGAATGAACACCACTTCTTTGGACGATGCAAAAAAAATAGCATCCAAACTCAGGGCTATCAGGAATGATGAAAATACATGGAGAAAATACTTAGCAGGGGTTCTTAGTGAAGATGAATTGAAATACAATGCAAGAAATTTTAAGGTGTTGGGATGGAAATTAGAAGATTTGAACAAGGTGCAAATTTCTTTAAACTTAACAGAACACAGAACTACACCGGTATTTGTTGTATATGAACTCGTCAAAAAAGTTACCAATCAACTTGGGTTAAAAATAACTGAATCGGAGTTAATTGGTTACATTCCGAAATCGGCCATTGACAGTGTTGCAAATTTTTTATCCTTACCTGATGAAGATGGACATTCAAAAATTAAGAGGGTATATACTTATTTAAAATTGCCATGGAATGGTAAACCAAGAGTGTTAGATGATAGTTTTTAAACGTTTCAATTTAAATGGTTGATAAATAATAATAAAAAAAATGAAACATTGCTGATGTTTTGGTTTATTTAATGAATTTTGACATTGACCCCTTAAAAAAGGCATGTTTGTTTTGTGTAATTGTATTTTTTACTAATTTTACCCCCAAAATATATGTAGCGCTTAATTATAATAATGAAATTAATTTCAATACGATTGTTTATCTGAAGTGTCAGAATGTTAAAATTTATCCAAGGTTTATTGTAATTAATAAAAAATTATTAGTTTTGAATGCCTAAGTATAACTTACAAATTTACCTAATGCCTATGATGAGAGAAAATGTACTACTGATTTATCAGAAAGAAATGCACCAGAACCAGACTCTGGGGAGGTGCTTAACCCATATTAATTTTTACAATTTTTAGAAATTTAGTTTATTGTTATGTGATTCACTCATCATTTCAATAAATGGAAGCATTATCTTTTTTATAAACCTAAAATGTTTTATCTATGAAAAAAGTATCGTTAATTTTATTGTGTTTGTTGTTTGGGGGGCTTGGTTTTATGTATGCCCAGACACAAATTACAGGAACTGTAACAAGTTCAGAGGATGGAGAACCCTTACCGGGTGTTTCCGTGGTTGTTGAAGGGACAAC
>CAZAMT010000417.1:0-2901 GCA_964486145.1 uncultured Bacteroidales bacterium | reverse complement strand
TTTATTCGCTCCCTCCAAAAATTAATTTGTTTTTTTGTTATGAATTGTCATGGTCCGATACCCGTAAATAGTAACAACTATGAGACAAATCAAAGGCATAACAAAAGAAAACTTAACTTCCGAAATGCCAAAAAAGGAAATATCGCTGTATCCCGGGCCTCCAATGTCAATAATCAATGCCTGTAATGGAGGTAATACCGAGCCACCGAGAATGGCCATGATCAGACCTGCAGCACCAAATTTTGCATCATCACCCGTACCTTTCAGGGCTATGCCGTAGATGGTTGGGAACATTAATGACATGCAAGCCGATATACCCACCAGGCTGTAGAGACCTGCCATTCCTGGAAGAATTACTGCACCGGTCGTAAAAGCAACTCCACCAATTCCAAACAACATCAACAGTTTACCGGGCCGGATATATTTCATCAGAAAAGTTGCAATAAACCTGTTGGTTACAAACAAAATCATCGCGATGATATTGTATTGCTGAGCCTCAGCTCTTGACAGTCCTAAATCCTCACCGTACTGAATAATGAATGTCCAGCACAGGATTTGAGCTCCAACATAAAAAAACTGGGCAATCACCCCTTCGTAATATCGCTTGATTCCCAACAATCGTTTTACTGAAACCATAAAATGAATGGAATGATCCTGTCCTGGTTTAGGCATCCTGATCAGCAGAATGATAAAAAAGAACAGCATGATAACCAGACCAATGATAATGTAAGGCTTCCGCACGATTTCTAAGTCCGAAACAGTAATTTCCTGCAGACGCTGTGCATTTGCTGTTAACAAATTCATGCGTTCCTGGTACGATGTTGGATCCAGTTTTGATAATATTACCTCTTTGGCTGTGAACATACCAATCAGTGATCCGAGGGGATTGAAAGCCTGCGCAAGATTTAATCTCTGGGTAGATGTTTCTTCCGGCCCAATCGACAGGATGTATGGATTGGCACTGGTTTCGAGAAAGGAAAGACCGCATGTTAAAATAAAATATGCAACAATAAACGGAGTAAAAGTCATTGAGAAACTGGCCGGGTAAAAAATGATGGCTCCCAGGGCATACAATCCCAGTCCCATCAAGATTCCTGCTTTGTAGGAATACCTTTTAATAAACAATGCCGCAGGAAAGGCCATAGCAAAATAGCCACCGTAAAATGCCATCTGCACGAGTGCGCTTTGCCAGTTTTGTAACAACAAGATGGTACGAAATGATGAAACCATCGGGTTGGTTATGTCATTGGCAAATCCCCACAGAGGAAAACATATGGTGATTAGAATGAAAGGTAACATCAGGTGTGCAGGTACTATTGGTAAATTTGATCTGCTGTTGTTTAATTTGTTCATTGGAATTGATAGGTTTATTTAGTTCATCAATGTGTTTTAAAAAACCGGAGTAACACCTTTTTTTAGAATAATATTCCCATACTTCGCTGTTTCGCCAGTCATAACCACTGCAAAAGCCGTTTTGGTGCGTTCATAAAATGCAAATCGCTCTGTTCGTTCAATGGCAGGGATATTTGGAATTGTTTTTTTGATGCTGCTGAGGTAAGAATGCTCAACTTCCGGATCTAATTCATCTCCTTCTACCGCTTCCATCATCACCAGCGGATGAGGTACATATGCATCCAGTTCAAATAACGGGAGAATCGCTTCCAACAAATCAGGAATGCGCAGACCATCAGCCCGGATAACCCTATTATTCATACTTTCTCCCGGAAAATGAGCATCAGCCAGCACCAGTTCGTCCCCATGTCCCATACGTGCTATTGTTCCGAGTAATTCCGGACTTATCAATGGTGAAATACCTTTTAACATATCTTAAATTTTTCATTTTTCGGACCAAAATAAATGCTGATTGTAAATATATGTATCTTCTGGATTTTTAATGCCTGAAAATTTGAAATATTTATAATTTTACTGAAACATTTTCACCAGTAAAACTAAAAAAAATGAATTTCTCAAGACGAACTTTTCTTAAGCAGTCGGCCACTGGTGCCGCGGTAATGGCAAGCATTCCTGCCATTGTTTCTTCATGTACATCAGGAAAGAGCGGGGATCAAAAACAAGAATTCGCCATTTTCAATGAAAAGGATATCCTTCTGTTTCAAGGTGATTCAATAACGGATGCAGGTCGTGAAAAGAAAAAAGAGCTGCCAAATAATCCCAGATCATTTGGACATGGTTATGCTTTTCTAACGGCTTCCACCCTCTTGCATGCATTACCCAAAAAGCAATTAACCATTTACAACCGGGGGATTAGCGGCAATAAAGTTTTTCAACTGGCAGATCGCTGGGAAAAGGACTGTTTGGATTTACAACCAAATATGTTGAGTATTTTGATTGGGGTGAACGACTACTGGCACAAAAGAAACGGTAAATATGATGGTACAATTGAAATCTATGAAAACGATTACAGAAATTTACTTCAGCGAACCGTTGAAAATTTACCAGGTATTAAACTCATCATATGTCAGCCTTTTTATGTATTGAATACTTCGGCGGTGGATGAAACATGGGCTGAACCCATGCAAAAATACCAGGCTGTTGCTCAAAAGCTGGCAACTGAATTTGATGCCCGCTGGGTTCCTTTCCAGGAAGTTTTTGACGAAGCAGTGAAACATGCACCGGCAACCTACTGGACCCCTGATGGCGTCCATCCCTCTATGCCGGGCGCGCAATTAATGGCCGAAGCGTGGTTACGGGTTGTGGAATAAAAGAACCATTGGAATCATCTGATGAACAGAAGAAATTTCATAAAGAATACTGCATTTACCGGTTTAGCAGCCGGGACATTTTCTTTTCCTCACCTTGTTTCATCTGCAACTGAAAAGGTTTGGGGATTGAACCCTCACTTGGATAACCGGTTGTGTTTAATTTTAAAAAAGACGCAAC
>CAZAMT010000416.1:0-2934 GCA_964486145.1 uncultured Bacteroidales bacterium | reverse complement strand
TTAAATTCTGTTTCAGTGAAAAATGTTTTTATCCATAAGTTCAGGATTTAAATAAACTCCCTTAATTTGGATAAATCAATGATCGCGTCCACAATTTCCTCTACACTTAAGGTCATGCAGTTGAAAGAAATATCAAACCGGGTGTAATCAGTGTTTTTCCCTTCAAAAAATTCTCTGAATTCTTTTCTTTTTTTGTCAATGTCAATGGCAAACTCTCTGGCATCCTCCATCGACATGCAATTTTTTTCACTTACCCTTAAAGCACGCCATTCAATAGGTGCTTCCAGATTAATGTGCAACGATTTTGAAATATCTTTTGTAATTGCAATACCACCACGCCCAACAATCACAACATTTCCGTCATACGAAATGTTACGAATAACTTTTGCAATGGTATTCCTGATGCGCCTGTCGCTTTTATAATATTTATTTAAATGTGAGGACAAAATGTCATCAATAAGTCCCTTTTTTTTATAATCGAAAACGTACTTAATATTAGAGGGATCCATTTCCAATTCTTTAGCAACTTCATGCAAAATTTCTTTGCTAATCCACCTCCATTCGGGCTTATCTTTCTTTCGGTTTATTTCGGTAAGTGATGAGGTAAGTTTTTTAGCGACCGATTTGGCAGGACAACCGTATTCTCGGGAAATAGTAATAACAGGACCGGCTGTTTTGGTTTTCAGGTTTTCCCGGTGATACCGTTCTGACATGTATTTTAATAGATCGTTTTTCATAGAACTGTTCATTTAGTGAACCACACTAAATATAATAAATTTTATTCAGATTTACAAAAAAACAAACGCAGAGTAGTTCATATTCATAACAAATTTGCATCCTGCAGAGGACTTCTTACCTTCAAATATTTTGTGCTATTTTTACCACGTATCAATGATTAATATAAATAACGATGAAACAGTTCCTAATACTTGTGGCATTTTTTAATGTTATAATCGGAAGCGCCCAGGATAAATCTTTATACATGCCCTTAAATTTTCAGAAAGCTTATCAAAACAATACCCGGAATTTCAGTGGTATTCCGGGTAAAAATTACTGGCAAAACCATTCAGCATATGACCTGCAAGTAAGCATCGATGTGGAGAATAACATGATACAAGGACAGGGAACGATTACCTATCTTAACAACAGTCCTGATACCCTGGGTCACCTGATCATCAAACTGTATCAGGACCTTTTTGAAAAAGCCGGAGCACGAGATTTCCCTGTATCCGGTCATGATATCCATGATGGAACAAACATCACTTTTTTAAAAATTCATGATACGGATTTGACAAAAAACAATATGCTTGTTGACCAGGGTACCAATTCTCTTGTTACTTTGCCCGAGCTATTATACCCGGGAAACAAAATCACGTTAGAAATTGGCTGGGAATTTCAGATACCAAAACATCGACAAATACGGTATGGAAAGTACGGTGATGACACTTATTTCATTGCCTACTGGTATCCTGAAATTTCCGTGTACGATGATATTGATGGCTGGGATAAATTTCATTTTGGTGGAATGCAGGAGTTTTACCATGATTTTTCTGATTTTCATGTTGAAATAACCATGCCCGGTGAATATATGGTTTGGGCTACCGGTGAATTTAAAAATCCTGAACAAATCTTACATCAACCGTACCTGGATCGATACAAGGATGCCAGAACATCGGAAAAGGTAGTACATATCATTGCCCCTAATGATGTAAATTCGACCATCACAAAAAATAGAAAAAAAAATACCTGGATTTATCATGCTGAAAACATACCGGATTTCGCTTTCGCTATTAGCAATCAATATGTTTGGGATGCTGTTTCTTATAAAACCAGTACCGACCCACCCAAAAATGTGTTGATATCAGCAGCTTATGACCCCCAATCCTCTGATTTTCATCAGGTAGCAGATATTAGTCTTGCTTCAGTAAAATATTTCTCAGAAGAAATTCCCGGTATTCCTTTTCCATATCCCTCTATAACCGTTTTCAACGGATCAGGAGGAATGGAATTTCCCATGATGGTAAATGACGGTTCCATGGTAAAATTCGCATCCACTGTGCAGGTAACCAGCCATGAGATTGCACATACATATTTCCCGTTTATGACAGGTACAAATGAAAGAAAATACGCCTGGATGGATGAAGGTTGGGCGGTCTTTTTACCGGCGAATCTCCAATCAGAGCTGGTACCCGGCTACCAACCAATGGTAAATGCCGTAGAAACTTACGAGCAATATGCAGGAAATGATTTGGAAGTCCCGTTAATGATTTCCAGTATAAACATCAGTGGAAATACATACCGGCAAACTTACAGGATTCATGCTTACTATCGATCGGCTGTAGCATATTACATACTGTATGATTTCCTCGGTAAAGATCTGTTTCTGAATGCACTTCAAACGTTTATATCCCGATGGGAAGGGAAACATCCCATACCCTATGATTTCTTTTTTACATTCAATGATGTAGTAAATGAGGATCTTAGCTGGTTTTGGAATCCCTGGTTTTTTGAAATGGCTTTTCCGGATTTAACCATTACATCTGCAGAAATATACGAAAATGAAGTTGAGGTAATTATCAAAAAAACGGGTAAGTTACCGGTACCTGTGCACCTGGAATTATTCTTTGATGACGGTACAACAAAAACCATATACCATCCTGCCAATGTTTGGCAGGATGGAGGTGATATACAAACTTTTATCATTAAAATTGAGAATGAAAAGAAACCAGAAAAAGTTATTCTTGGGCATGAATTAATTCCTGAAGTTCGGGAAAAAGACAATGTTTTTCATTTCTGAGATGCGGTGATAAGAAATTAACAATCAAAGTTGTAACTAAATTCCGGGATTCTATGAAATGTGATACATTTCCTTTCTCATCACTCAGGCATATCCCTTTATTTTATAGACCATTAACCCAACAATTTCTTTAATCA
>CAZAMT010000415.1:0-2949 GCA_964486145.1 uncultured Bacteroidales bacterium | reverse complement strand
ACAACCATGTAAACCCCGGACGCCACACTGTTACCGGATGCATCAGTTCCATCCCATGTAAAGACGGGTAGACCCTCCTGCCCTGCTTCGGTTAATGTCGTAATCACCTGCCCGATGTGATTATAAATCGTAATGTTGTCCACCAACGCATCGTCAATGTGTATGGATACCTTATTTGTGAAAGGGTTCGGATAGACAGAAACGGAATTTTCAAGCTTGCTGAAAAAAGTTCCAACCGATACTTCATCATCTGTGGAAACCGTGTTACTGGGATCCGATTCGATACTGTACTTGTTTATTGCCGTAACATACACATTTTCAGCTTCCGCAGGTATATCCATTTTATAGGTAGTACTCTTTGTTCCGTATAGTTCCAATTTTTCACCATTCACATATACAAAATAACCAAGCACGTTCGGATGATCCGGTGCCGTCCAGCGAAGGGTAATTTGTTCATCGGAGCGATCCGAAATATGCAGGTTTATCGGAGCACCAGGTGGTGTTAAATCAAGCTCAACACTGTAATATACCTGAAGCTCAGGAGCATTTTCAGGATTTATATCATAAGATACCGCCCGCCGTTTGTTAGGTTCCGCTCCTGTACCCATAATGATGACCACCGGACTTTGTTCTGTCCAACCATCAACATTGACCAGCTCATCAATCAATACTTTTAGATCCGGTGTTCGCTGGGCCAGTGTCCGATCTCCTGATGCATTCCATTCTGCCGGGTTCCAGGTTTGCCCTGTGGATAGATTGGTACGGCTGCTTAAGTCATTTGAACTAGTGCTAAATTCCTTTGCTGAAGATGATATTTCTGCAAAGATTTCCCAGCTTATATCTCCAAGGCTGGCATTATCGGTGGTAAACTGGATGAAAGCACTATCGATGATCGCTCCGGCAGGGATAGTCGCATTCGGAAACCGTATCCCTGACATCTTTTCTCCCATATCTAAATCGCCTTCAACTTCAATGGATCCATCATTTAATTGCTCAACATCATCCGATGCTTTTAAAGGCGCTGAAAACGATACATGCTGCTGATCCGGGGCCAGAACGTTAAATGTAATGTTCCGGGTATTAAATCCATACAAGCTGTCCAGCACCTTAATTTCCAACTGGTACAAGCCGGGTTCGGGCGATGGCAGAACAAATTGAAAAGGAACCGTGGTATCAACCAAAACAGTATCGCCATACCCGCTCAGTTCTGCCTTCCATAACTGGTTTTCGTAATCACTGCCATCGACTGCAATCGTAACATCCTCACCGTAAATAAAGTTCTGATTGCGAAAAGGATATACATTTGTAATTGACGGAAAGGCATTTTTATTCACGAAAGACAACTCTACCGTATCGGTGATAAAGGTGTATCCGTTATTTGCTGTAACCCTGGCATAGATATTCCTTGTACCGGCGTAGGAATTGATAATTTCATACTGATAGGCGGGAGCTGTATCCCTGAATTGCATAAACAAACCTTCAAAAAACTCAACCTTTTCGATCGATTCCAGATGATCAGAGTTAAAAGTTATGAGAGCAGGCTGATATACATTGAACTCGTTGTCTTCTCCGGATATAGAAATTGTTCCGCTTGGAATCTCCGATGCAATCAGGTCTTTTTGAAATGTTACTTCCACTTCATCATCACCTACTATGAGCGTGTCAACAAATACGCTGTCGCCCATCATTAAAGTGATTTTATGGGTTCCTTTATAGGCATCCAGGGAGATTGTACCGGAAGTCTCGGTAACAGCAACTGTATCGTTGCTCCATTTACCATGCACCAGGTCGAGCCATGCACGCCCGCTTGGCTTTACTTCCCAATTGTCTTCAAATATGGCTCCGTTGTTTCGCCATTGCACACCATCCCAGGCACCCCAAATCGTAAAACCGTACATTTGCGGCTCAGAAAAAACAGCATACATCACCCGCTCCATATCATCATAAGCCTTACCTTTCATATCAAATTCGCTCACTGCCATCGGCAATCCAAGTGGTTTTACCTGCTCAATCCTTCTTTTAAGCTCTCCATACGCTGGCATATCCGTCCAAAAATGTCCCTGCATCCCCACCCCGTCAACGGGGGCACCATCATCCATCATTTTTTCAACGTACTCGATGTACTGTTGATAAAAATTATTACCCGATTGAAAAAGGTCGAATTCATTGGCAATGAGATCCACATTAGGTGCTGCCTGTTTTGCCCATTTGTACCATTTGCTGTGCTCCAGCGCGGGATCAGGAACATTCAACAATCCTTTTACTATGTGTTGTTCATGCACAAGTTCGTTTACTACATCCATTTCGTATATTTCATCCGACAACTTCGACATGATGTCGTCGATGTGAGATTTTACGATGTTTCTAATAACTGCCGTATCTGTCTGACCCAATAATACATCCGGAATGGCATTGAATCGCTCACTCTCCCATACAACCGTATGTCCACGATTCCAGATACCTTCGCTTTCCAGCCAGTCAATTGTGCGCAAATACATAGATCTTTGAGGAGCGTCAATCCAGGCCTTCCATTTACCGGCATTGTTAGGTGTAATTGAATTAAACAACCGTAGATGGTTGATATACGGTGAACTGATATTAAATGAGTTGGTATTTCCCAATACTCTTGAAACATAATTGATGTCAACCGTTGAACCCCATTTAAATTCATGTTTGATAAGCTTTACATGTACAGATACATTCTCTGCCGGTTGATCTGATTCATCAACAACATGAATAATTAAGGGTGAGGTCCGGTATTTGAGTATGGAATCCTGAGCTGCGGGTTTCCAGGATTGAGCATAAACCGAGGCAGAAATAAGGACAATTGTAAGGATAGAAATAAGCTTTTTCATATTGGTCAATTTGGAATAAGACCCGATTTTGGTGAATATTTATTTCAAATCCTTATTATTAAGAATTTGTCGCTGCAGGATATCGTAATGGCCT
>CAZAMT010000414.1:0-2988 GCA_964486145.1 uncultured Bacteroidales bacterium | reverse complement strand
TGTTGCTGACAGCTTATAACCCCGATTATCAAAATTAAAAAATATGAACTGAAAAACCCGGAAAATATTTTCCAGGTTTCATCAAAAAATGCATATAAACGGGAAATTTGGATTCTTACTTAATTACTTAATAATCTTTTAAGTTTTCTTTTGGCAAAAAATATTCTGCTTTTAATTGTTCCTATATTTAAACCAAGTTTATGTGATATCTCTTTATACTTATATCCGGCTAAAAACATTCTCAGAGGTACCTTAAACTTTTTATCTAATTTATCAATGTTTTCACCCAATTCCTTAATTGTATATATGCTTGCCGGATTCTCAAACGTAGGCCGACTGTCCTCATTAAAATAAAACTGATAATCAGAAAAAGTTTTTGTTTTTCGAAATGCGGCCCGGTGATAATTGTTTATGAATAGGTTTTTCATAATTGTTAAAACCCAGGCTTTGAGATTCGTATGTGGTTGAAACTTTTCTCTATTGGACAAGGCTTTCAAATATGTTTCCTGCACAAGTTCAACGGCATCTTCCGAATTTGAGGTTAGTTGTGTAGCAAAACTGGTCATAGGACCACTCAGACTTACTAATTGTTGATTGAATTCAAAGGCTGTCATAATAAAAGGTTTTTGTTCAACTTAATTTATCCTCTAACTATTTGGAACTTTAATCAAACATAATTATGCCAAAATTTGAAAACAGTTTTTAATTTGATGGTTTGATCGATATCATGATGTTAAAAATAATTGATAATAAATCAGATATGGTTTAGCAAAAACCCTAACAACCTTGAATTTATCGCGATTTTGTGAGATGTTATTCATTTGGTGTTATTGGACCTGTGGAATTAATTCTACAATAATGGGATAATCTACCCACATTGTTGCATTTAAATAAAAACTCAACGCGTTTTCATTTAAATGCATAAATCATTTATTATAAAGATATTGGTTCTTTTTTTTTCTGCAAGCTTATTTCCAAATACATTTCAAAGTTTTAAATGAACAGGTTTTGCGCTGATTCAATAAATCAAATTGCTTTATAAAATGGATCAAATTGTATTTCACATAAATGTATTTCATGAGGAAATTGATGATAGCATAACCTGGTCTCTAAATATTGCCAGGACTTTTCAGAAAAAGGCTTTTTTTCTGCACATCGTGGATCCAAGAGATGAGGGGTGGTATCCTCCTCATGCTGATTCTCAAAGTTTTATTGGTGATATGACAACCGAAGAGCTTAGGGAAAAAGAAATGAAAATGGCACGGAACAACATTGACAAGAAACTCAGTAAATTCCTTTCTTTAATGAAAAACCCACCGGTGGCTGATTTTGATGCTCAGGAAGGGATGATTGAAAATAAGCTTATCGAATACTCAAAAAAACAAGAGACGTATGTAATCGCTGTTGATAAATCTACTCAAAAAGATAGCGTTAACTTGTATAATCAATATCAACATTTTATTAAAGAGAGTCAGTGCCCTGTTTTGCTTGTACCCGAAATAGCAGCAACCTCAACATTACGAAATATGGTATATGTGACCAGCTTCAAGGAACAGGATATACCAGTAATTCAAATTCTTAAGAAAATGTCAGAAACAATGGGTGCTACATTGCAATCATTCCATGTTGACCCGGAAAAAACATTTCAGGATAAAGCTAAAGAAATAAAAAGTAAGGATGATAAATATGTTAATGCAGACTTCGCGCAAGAGGTATTTGAAGTGAAAAATATGAAGAAAGAAACTATGGTGGAAGCCGTACATGAAATTCAAAACAAAGAAAAGCCGGATTTACTCATACTTCTTAAAGAAAATAGAAAATTCTGGCAAAAGTTATTCGAGAAAAACCATTCAAAGCAAATCATTATTGATACTTCCACACCAGTATTGATATTTCATGAAAAATCAAAAGATTTTGCGCAGATGGGATAAGTTTTTGTTCACCCATAAAAGGAGCGGTGATGCTTCTTCCGATTTACGGCACCAGTATTTCCAGTGACTGCGGTTCAATGGACAGTTCAATAGTTCCTGGTTTTCCTGCAATTTCCCCGTCTACCTGAAGGGTTTGCTTCTCAACATTCATTATATGTGCTTTATTGGTTTGGTGTATCTCAACAAATTTAACATTGGTATAATCACCTGTTAAAAATGCCTTTACAATTCGTAAAAATCCAATAGAACGGTAAGGTTTGATAATGATGATTTCAAATTTTCCGTCGTCAATTTTGCCATGTGGATTAATAATGGCTCCTGTTCCAAACTTGTTCGCGTTGGCAATAACGATCATCAGAGCTTTGGCAGTAAAGGAATTATCCCCAAAAGAAATATTATATTTATGTGCCTGAATGGAAAAAATTTCTTTTAGAAATTGCCTGGCATAGCCACGCAGTCCACGTGTTTTGTTCTTCTCAAATTTTCGAATAATCCGAGCATTCAGACCAACATCGCTTAAATGCATGGCAAAACGATCATTTACTTTCAGAAGATCAACTTTCCGGGTTTTACCGTTTTCAATAATGTTCATGGCGGATACCAACTCATTTGGTATTTCCAGCGTTCGTGCCATTCCGTTGGCTGACCCAAAAGGTATTATGCCCATCTTTAGATTCATAAACCGCAGGGTAGTTCCTACCAAATTGCAGGTTCCATCACCCCCAACAGCCACTACAATGTCAGGTTTTTCATTGTCGATGGCGTTTTTTAGAAGTTTGATGTCATTTTTACCCGTGGTATGAAAAATTGCCGGATCAAATCCGATTTTCTTCGAGACCCGCAGCACCTCCGCTTCGGTTTCGGTCTTATTCTTATCACCAGAAATTGGATTAATTACAAAAAGAATTTTATTTTTTTTAGTGGCCATATGAATTTATTTGTTTGAACGAACGAATGAAAGTAATCATTAAACAATTTTAATGCAAAACACTTAGATATAACAAATGGGTTTGGTCTAAAAAGCCTTCAAACTGCTGATTTTTGTTGTTTTCACCCC
>CAZAMT010000413.1:0-2988 GCA_964486145.1 uncultured Bacteroidales bacterium | reverse complement strand
AAAAAAAATTCATTGCTTATTTCAAGTCAAGCTACCTGGTAAATCTGATTTCCCGGCTTTCATGGTCGGTTAAAGGTCAGATGCTATCGGAGAAAAAAGTTTACGTGGTTGATAACGGATTTGTCAATGTGGCATCCGTTTCGGCATCAAAAGATTTGGGACGAAAATTTGAAAATGCGGTTTACTGGAGCATTCAACGAAAAACCAACAAAATATGGTATTTTGCTGATGGCCATTCAAAATGCGACTTTATCTTTCAAAATAATGAAGACTATTCCGTTATTCAGGTTTGCCAAGAGTTAAACGGAGACAACCAGGAAAGGGAAATAAACGGATTAGTTGCAGCCCTTCAGTTTTTTAATCTTAAGGAAAGTATAATTTTAACGATCGATCAAACGGATAAAATCCTTATAGATGGTTCCATGATACAAGTTATTCTGGCATACAAATTTAAATGAGCCTTAAAAGATATCCTTCGTTTTCGTATGCTCATAAGAAGGATAGGTGGGTAATTTAACCAGTTGCTGAATCCAAATGCATTAATCCTTGCACGCCAACCAATCACCTGGATTTGGAATCGATTCAGGCATTTAACAACAACCTGGTAAAATACCCGGGAAATGTTTTCATGTCGTCGCACGACCACGAATTTATTCAATCCACCTGCAACCGCATCATCGATAAACTGATGGATTACGATGATTATGTTTCAGATGACGGAATTAAAGAATTAAGGGAGAAAATGTATCGGTAAAACAGTTTTTTTTATGATAATTACAAGGCGTATTGTAATAACTGAAAATCGGGGAAGAAGCAAATTGAATAATAAGTAGTTCTGCAGCTTAATATAAAAATCCAGGCGAAAATGTGGAGAGCGGGAAGTTGATTTTGTTGCTGAAAAAAATGAAAACAAAATATATGTTCAGGTAGCTTACAAAATGAAGGAGCAATCTACAATCGACCGTGAATTTAATCCGCTACTCCAAATAAAAGACAATCATCCCAAATATGTTGTTACAATGGATGAGTCCGGTCTAAAAAGCCACTTTACCCCTAAATCCCCTAAAGGGGACTTCTTCAAACTGCTGATTTTTAGCTGTTCCCCTTTAGGGGCTAGGGGTGAAAACAATAAAAATCAGCAGTTTGAAGGCTTTTTAGACCAAACCCATGGATGAATTCTGGAAAGACAATATCGAAGGGTAGAACAGTAATGAATTACAAATTATTTTGATTATTTTTGTATTTGGTTACAAATAAATATAAAATGCAAGAGATTTTCGCAAACAGTAATTCTTTGATTGAAAATATCAGTCTCGAATTTAAAAGATATTTGTTTAGTGAAATAAACTGGAACACCAGGTTGATTGAAATACTGGGAAGCAGGGGTGTTGGAAAAACAACAATGATGCTTCAAAAATCAAAATTGCTTAATTCCCAAAAACCCAATCAGGCAGTTTATATCTCTCTGGATGATAAGCTGATGTATAATAATTCAATAGTTGATATTGCAGAAGAACTTGTTAAATACGGGGTTCAGTACATTTTCCTGGATGAGGTGCATAAGTATCCGCCTAAAATAAAAGGTTTTGACTGGTCAGCGGAAATTAAAAATGTGTATGACAGGTTCCCCGGGTTGAATATTGTTTACTCCGGTTCATCGGTTCTGAAAATTTATAAGGGACAAGGCGATTTGAGCCGCCGTAAGAGTTCCTATCGGCTTGCCGGTCTTTCATTCAGGGAATATTTGTCACTGAATGAAATTTTTGCAATTAACAGCTTTCTGTTGAATGATATCCTGACTAATCATCAGGAAATTACAGGCTCAATATCAAAAAAAATAAAAATAATCCCACATTTTAAGGAATACCTGAAAACAGGATATTTCCCTTTTTACAAAGAAGATCCTCTAAATTACTTCAACAGGTTAAATGCCATTTTGAACGTTATAATTGAAACGGATATTCCGGCTGTTGCAGAAATTACATTTGAAACCTCTCTGAAATTGAAAAAACTTCTGGCTGCAATTGCTTCTACAGTTCCTTATGTGCCGAATTTAGTAAACCTGAGACAGGAATTATTTGTTGCCGACCAGCGTACATTACTAAGATATCTCGACTTTCTTGAAAAGGCTGAAGTATTAAATACGTTTTCGCAAAAAACCAAAGGCAATAAAATACTTCATAAGCCGGATAAAATCTATTTGGGAAATACCAATTATTTTTATGCCTTAAATATGCATGGGGAAGAGATGGGAACAATACGAGAATTGTTTTTTCAAACACAGGTGGGAGTAAACCACTCATTAAAAATACCACGTAGCGGAGATTTTATAGTAAATGACAAATTCATTTTTGAAATTGGGGGCAAAAATAAAACGCAACATCAAATTCGGGATTTAACCAATGCCTACCTTGTTTTAGATGATATCGAGAATGGCATTTTCAACCGGATTCCTTTGTGGTTATTTGGTTTTTTGTATTGAAAAGTTGAATAAAAAGGAGACACTGAAAACTGTTTTACACCGTTAATTTCTGTTTATTTGAAAAAGTTTTGGATAATCGGACTTTTTTCTGCGGGTTCCATTTAAATTCAAAAGCACATAGTTTATTCTCCCATTCTTCAATGTAATCTATTTCCTGTTGTTGCGTGGTTCGCCAAAACCATGATTTGACATCCAACTCATTATTTCCTAAGTATTTGACGCGTTCACTCACAAGAAAATTTTCCCATAAAGCGCCTTTATCTGTTCTCATGGCTAAAGGAGAAAAATTACTTAAAACAGCATTCCGTATTCCATTATCGCAGAAATAGATTTTGCGCCCCTTTTTTATTTCATTTCTTACATTCCGACTAAGAGCCCCCATCCTTAAAATGACACCGGTTGATTCCAGCAAACCAATATACTTCTCAACGGTTTCCTTGTCGGAGTTTAGTACCCAAATTGAGCGATTACGCTCAATCGACGAAGAAAAAGTAAGCATTTCACCT
>CAZAMT010000412.1:0-2988 GCA_964486145.1 uncultured Bacteroidales bacterium | reverse complement strand
GGCGGCACAAGCGCTGCTGTGTCATAAATTAATATTATAACTTATGAATAGGGCAGGTTAGGTTAAAGATAAATATTTCTGCCAAATGACCCCTTTATTCTACCGAAAAAAAAACACCAAATCGATTGATTTAGCCGGCATCTACTCTTATCTAATTCAAATCTAAATAAAAACTGTAGTGAAAAATAGAGTTCTGATAGTAATTTCTCTATTTATAAGAAACAGTAATCCGGGAATTAACGGCATTTTCTAAACAAACTTCTTGTCGCCGGTGTTTTTTAATAATGGTATTAATTATACCTTTTGTCTAAATTAGCTCAAAATCATGAATTATGAGTAGAAGAATATCCATTTTGTTATTTTTTGTTTTTTCAGTTTTATTCCTTGGATTTACCATAAGCAATATAAAACTTGATCCTCTTGGACAATTCAGCTATGATGATTTTGAGAAGCCCACGTATTGCAAACAATGCCATAACGATTTTTATCAACAGTGGGATCAGGCAATGATGTCGAAGGCATATACCCACCACTGGGACGAGATTGAGTATTTTAAGCTTGCTGTTGCCCACTCTGAAAATGAACCATCCATGGAAGGCGTGCATGAGGGTTGCAATGGATGTCATGCCCCGTTGGCGTATGCTGCCGGTGATATGCCTCCGCCAAAACCTGAAGAAGGGTCAAGGGCAAACGAATCGGTTTCCTGCGATTTTTGTCATGTTATTAAAGGAATTGACGGCGATACGGCATACAATCATAATTACATTATTGAACCCGGAAAAACAAAATTCACAACCCGGCAAGGGGAGGAAGAATCTCCGAATCATAACATCGAGGTAAGTGAATTGCATGGCACAGACAGGTTTTGCGGGATTTGCCACAATGAAAAAAGTTCTTTTGGCATATGGGTGAAATCTACACAATTGGAGCTGATGGCCGGACCTTATGGCGATGAAGGTATCGTTTGCCAGGATTGTCACATGACAGAAGCCCCGGGTAAAACAGCAAAAATGGGAGCGCGTTATGAGGATACAAAGCTACATTTATTTCATGGAGCCCATGATCCCGGAAAGCTCAAAGGAGTTGTTGAACTTCGGGTTTACCCCGATATCCAGGAAATAATACCTGGAGAGCCTGTTATTATTAATGTGGCACTCTTTAATCAGAAAACGGGGCATAAATTTCCAACCGGTTCTGTTGAAGATCGCATTGTATGGCTGCATGTGGAAGCTGAGGATGAAGCGGGTAATACCTATCATTTAACTGTTGATGAAAAAGGTTTTGAAGGTGAAGAATACACCATTGCATCTGATGTTTTAGCTTATCAGGATATGGGTGTTCCCCTGGGAATCGAGAATTTTGAAGGTATACGCCGGGAAGATGTTCCTATTGGCGACCGGATTTACCGGATGCCGTATTTTGATCCTCAGGGAAGGATGACCATCATGCAATGGAACACCGCATCTCTGGGCGTGGATTACCGGATTGGGCCCCGCGAAACCAAAATGGAAACATTCACCTGGGATGTGCCATTCAAAGTTGAACCAGGAAAACTGAAAATTACAGCAACCCTGAACTACCGCCTCCTTGTTAAACCGGTTGGTGAATACCTTGATGTTCCGGAAGAAGAATATGCAACACATGTTATTAATACACAGACAACAGAGTTAACAGTAATACCCTAAATAAAATTACCATGAGAAAATTGCCATACGTTATCACAATTCTTTTTTTTACTTTTATTGTTGCTGAAAATTTACAAGCAATTCCTGCCTTTGCAAGAAAATATCGGATTAGTTGCCAAACCTGTCATACACCGGTGACTCCAAAACTGAAAGATTATGGAGATGCATTCGCCGGCAACGGTTTTAAACTGGAAGATTACGAAGCACCCCGTTATTTTGTTGAAACAGGTGATGACAAGCTGTCATTGATTCGTGACTTTCCCCTCGGTGTGCGCATGGATGGTTTTGTAAAATACAATTTTTCAGGTCAAGAAAAGAGCGATTTCTCATCACCCTATTTGGTAAAATTACTGTCGGGCGGGGAACTGTCGGATCACCTGGCCTACTACTTTTATTTTTATATGGACGAGCGCAGAAAAGTAGCAGGTGTGGAAGATGCCTACCTCATGTACAACAATGCATTCAACACCGATTTTGATATTTACCTGGGCCAGTTTCAGGTATCGGATCCTTTGTTTAAACGGGAATTACGCTTAACCCTTGAAGACTATCATGTATATACCGCTCCCATTGGGATGTCCCGGATTAGCCTTAAATACGATAAAGGGGTTATGCTTACCTATGGATTACCTACTTCAACAGACATCATCGTGGAGGTGCTGAATGGTAACGGTTTGGTTGAGGCTGATGGCTTTCATGTATTTGACAAGGATAAATACAAGAGTTTTGTTGGCAGGATTTCACAGGATATCGGAGGGTTTTTAAGGCTTGGTGTATTTGGATACTATGGTAAAGAAGAAATGACCAATACCGAGAACAATACCATTACCAATGAAGCTGCGTTTATTGGACCGGACGCTACGATATCGATAAGTGATAAGGTAGAGATAAATTTGCAATACATGTTGCGTACTGATAGCGAAATCTACCCGGACCGCTCAAGCACAGGAACTCTGGAAGAATTAAAAACAGACGGTATTTTAGGCGAAATTATTTATAGTCCGAAGGGAGATCAAAGCAACTGGTATGCTGTGGGTATGTATAATTATGTTAACTCGGATTATGATATAGCTGATTACCAGTCAGTAACGTTACATTTCGGATACCTGGTTCGGCGCAATATACGTTTGGTAGGCGAATACAACCATGTTATTGATGATTATTATAATGATGATGACTACGGTCAGGTATCCTTTGGTTTTGTTTCAGCGTTTTAGCAATTTGATAATTCATGTATTGTTTTGGTAGTTTTCAGATTTGTAATCTTTTCTGGTGAAAACATCCGATGTTGTCTTTAACGTAA
>CAZAMT010000411.1:0-3015 GCA_964486145.1 uncultured Bacteroidales bacterium | reverse complement strand
CTAAAGTTAGTTGGTTCTCAATAGCTGTCACTCCGATTAATAAATCAAATTCATCGTGCATCGGTGTTCCGTTATTTCTTAATCTTACTTTTTCTTTAGCATATCTTTTTGCACATCCATATATCGGAATTATTGACAAACCTTGAGTAAATCTATCAACTGCTTTGTGAGATTTTTTTGGATTCTTACTGTTTTCTGCTCCAAATCTTAATTCAAAAACAGTAATTTCTGATATGTAGCAATTATCAAGTCCTACATCTTTTATTACGATATTATAGTCAAGTAAACCACGCAAAAAGAAAACGCAAATATTTGTATCAAGTAAATACTGCATAATTAGAAATTCAAATCTTTTTCTCTGAATTTCCTACTTTCACGTATTTCTTTTATCAACTCTTCTGCTGTCTTGTCGGAATCAAAAGCTCCAAAAGATTTTAGAAATTCAGTTTCTTTTGACTTCTTTTCTTTTTTCAAAGACTTAGTAAGTTTTTCGATAAGCTCAATTTTAGTTAAAGGGTTCAAACCTTCAAAAAGTTTTGAATAAGTATCAATTATACGTCGCTCTGTTATAGTCATTTTTTATTTCAAAGATAATATTTTAATTGGAAACGGATTTTTTTGCCGTCATCTGGGATGGTTCTCCTAATGTCGTTTAGTTAACGCTGTCAAGTCTATAGACGTTGACAGGTTTGGTCCTGCAGACTTGTCAGCGTGCGAAGCTCCTGACAACGTCGAACAATTAAGAATAATATTTTTTACTTAACTAAACGACATTAGATGGTTTTCCGCACAGACCATTCAAGGCCCTTGAAAAAGATAAAGAACCTTTTGGCAACCTCGATGAAAAAAGTCGGAATCACTATGGTGAACTTGTTGCTTTTGATCGAAGTGTGGGTATATTGCGAAAAAAACTCAGGGAAGCAGGTATTGCCGAAAACACAATTGTCTGGTTTTGCAGTGACAATGGAGGGCTGGGAGATGTTTTTAAACCATCACAGATTTTTTAAACGCTTACGAAGGGCAACAAGTGCTTTGGCCATGTGATATTCTACCGTTTTTATGTCAATATCCAGTCTTTCAGCTATTTCCTTATTTTTAAAACTGTATTTCCTGCTTAAAATAAAAATTTCTTTGGTTTTTTCAGGCAGGTTTTCAATGCCCTTGTTTATCTCGTTTTTTAAATCTTTCTGTTGTATTTCCGAAAATGGTTGTTCACTTTGTTTGTATAATATTTCACCTTCTAACAGCCGGTACTTGTTATCAGTGTTAGCGTTTTTTTCCAGCGATTTTCTCCGAAGGTATTTCATACACTGGTAATAAACAGTGCGATGCAGGTAAGCTGATAACGTATGTTCAATGTTCAGGGAGGCGCGTTTTTGCCATAACCCGTAAAAAACCTCCTGCACAATATCTTCGGCAACATCCTTTTGACGGACAATGGATTGGGCATGCCTGCACAAATTGGTGTAGAACAAATTAAAAAGTTCTTCAAAAGCTTCTTCATTCCCCTTTGTAACACGGTAAATGAGCGCATGCTCTTCGTTTTTCATCAAAAACCGTCATTTTGGTTGAATACAAATGTAAAAAATTCAGCCTTATATTTTAATAATTTGGCTAAAAGCAAAAAAAATTGAATCTGTATTTAGGGTGAAACGATTTTCATGGTACTTTAATAGTATAGAAGGGTGAAACATTTATGGAAAGATTTAATAAGAATATTATTTTAAGATACTTTGAAGGGACGGCATCTAAGGAAGAAAAAGACAAACTTTTTGACTGGTTGAATACAAATCAGCATAACAAACAACTTTTTTCCGAATATAAAAATGTTTGGATCGCATCAGAAGATGCTGATAAAAATGAATGGAAAGATCCCGATACAGCGTTTCAGATATTTCGTACAAAAATTCAGAAAAAGAACAACGGAGATATTAAATTAATTGCCTCTTCAGGTGGTTATCAATGGTTGAAATACGCGGCAAATGTCATTATCATTATTGCCATCGGATTTCTGACCTATCAACTTGGTTTAAAGCGGAATCAATATCCTCAGGCAAATCTGTACAATGAAATATCTGTTCCCCTGGGCGGCATATCATCAATCATGCTACCCGACAGCACCCTGGTTTGGTTGCATTCGGGCAGCAAATTAAAATACAAAACAAATTTTGGACAGGAGAACAGGGAAATCCACCTGGAAGGAGAAGCATATTTTGATGTAGCCAAAAATCAGGATTTACCTTTTATGGTGCAGACTTCCCACATGGATATCCAGGTAACAGGTACCAGGTTCAATGTAAAATCCTATCCGGATGATGATAAAATTGAAACGACCCTGGAAGAAGGGAGCATTAACATAACAAGAATTAAAGGAAGTAAAATTGGCCAGCCCATTAAATTGAAACCCAAAGAAAAACTAACCTTAATGAAAGGCACCGGCAGCGTTTCAATGGAAAAGAAAAAAAGTACATTGAGCGGCAAAGAAGGAACAGAAAAAAAGGTTCGCGAACAAATAAACAGCATTGAAAGAAAAGTATTGATAACAGAAAATGTAAATCCCGATGAAAGTACAAGCTGGAAAGATGGTATTTACGTGCTGAACAATAAACCACTTAGTGAGCTTGCAAAAACGTTGGAGCGCAGGTACAATGTATCCATTAGTTTTGAGGATCCTGAATTGAGAGATTATTCCTATACCGGGGTATTGAAAGACCTTACACTTGACCAGGTGCTGAATGCTCTTAAGCTAACCGCGCAAATTGAATATACCATCAATGAACGAAAAGTAAAACTACAAAAACAAAATAATTGAGATTCAGAGTTTATCATCTAACGAATACAAAGTCTAACTAAAACCTTAAAATTATGACATAAATACCAGAAAAAAATCAAAAACCGGAACATGCGCCAACATATTCCGGTTTGCATCATCCATTCTAGTTTTCTTAGAACAGAATTTATAATTAACAAAAATCATGTAAAATTATGAAAAAATTATGTAAAAATGGTGCTTTC
>CAZAMT010000410.1:0-3029 GCA_964486145.1 uncultured Bacteroidales bacterium | reverse complement strand
ATAGCTTGCTCCGATTTGTCGGAGGCCTGTTTCTTTTTATAATTTACCACCATTGGCATTAGCCTTATTAATTAACTTCGTTGAACTCCCCGAAAAAATATCGGGGCAAGTTGTCCTCGGTTCATAAAGTATTTACAATCGACTGTTTATCCTAATAATCATCCTTCCGCCATCTTTGGCGGGACAGGTTGTGTGTTTTGACTCAATCATTGGTGTTTCATTTTTTATACGTATAATATGTCTAACTACATTGATATTGTGCCACTTCGTTTATTCATTTCCTGTTGTTGATTATTGTTTCACAGGCTATGTCCGTTCAACGGTTTCAAATATAAACATTTATAAATAAGTTTGGAATAAGTTTTTTTAACTTCCATAAAAATAATGCTTTGTTTTAAAAATATGATACGATTCGTTGCGTTCTTATCATGATAATGCAGAATCACATAAGAAAAAACCGGAAAACAGAAAAAATAAATTTCTACTTTTGTATGCCTGTGTTAAGTTATTGAAATGAAGAATAAGATTTACGAAATATTTGCCATTATTGCATTGAGTCTTCTTGCATTGTTATCGTGCAGACAGGAAAACCTGCTGGAAGATACAGGTGCAAAACTCTCCTTTTCAACGGATACTGTCGCCTTTGATACCATTTTCACCACTCTCGGTTCAACAACCAAAAATTTCAGGGTGTACAATCCGCACGCTCAGCCCATCAATGTTTCTTCCATCTATTTATCTGGTGGAGAAAATTCTACTTTTCGACTAAATATTGACGGTTCCTCCACAAACAAGGTGGAGAATATCGAAATTCCTGCAAAAGATTCGTTGTATATTTTTGTTGAGGTAACGCTCGACCCCAATGCTGATAATGCACCATTGGTAATTTCAGATTCAATAGTATTTATAACCAACGGAAACATTCAAAATGTGAAGCTCGTGGCATGGGGGCAGGATGTTCACCTGTATAACACGGAGGTTATTGAAGAGGAGGTTTGGACAGCCGAAAAACCCTATCTCATTTTTAATTTTGCACTTCTGGATACCGGTAAAAACCTAACCATCGAACCTGGTACCAAAATCTATTTACATAAAAATGCATTCAT
The DNA here is from genome assembly GCA_964486145.1 of uncultured Bacteroidales bacterium. Taxonomy (GTDB): domain Bacteria; phylum Bacteroidota; class Bacteroidia; order Bacteroidales; family JAAAOM01; genus CAZAMT01. Next base: position 1,923 of record CAZAMT010000410.1, on the reverse strand, counting down.
ATTTGTAGCAGGAAATTTAACCATCAATGGAGATAAAGACAACCCTGTAACCTTCTCAGGAGACCGACTGGAAGAATTATATGATGACGTCCCGGATCAATGGAACAGCATACATTTTTTTAATGGCAGCAGCGGCAATATTAACCATGCCAAAATAATCAACGGGAGGTTTGGTATCATTACCGGTACAGCGAGTGAAGGAGAATTTCCGAATGTCGAAATCAAAAATACGGTCATCCATAACATGTCGGCTTACGGGATTTACGCGGTGAATGCCAATTTGAAGGTTTACAATACGCAAATTTCAAATGCTCAATATGCCCTTTTCAATGTAGATGCGGGAGGGGATTATCAGTTTTATCATTGTACATTTGCTCATTACAATGCATCAAAAAATTTGCCTTCCATCACCCTTTTTAACAAACTGGCGCTTGCCGTTACCGATGAATTTAACAGGATTGTGGATACTGCGTATTTTCAGGCAGATTTGAATGCGTATTTTGGAAATTGCATCATTTATGGAGGCAGGAAAAACGAGTTCTATTTTGATAACAGTAAGGAAAATGAAATGAATTACTTATTTGAAAACTCTCTTTTAAAACTCGAGGTAGATTCGTTTGAAACAGAGAACCCGGAATATTTCCGGAATAACATTTACAACGAAGATCCAAAATTCGTAAATTTAAAGGATGATTTTCAGTTAGATACCTTGTCTCCGGCCAAAGATGTGGCAAATTCTGATATTGTTAACCAATTCCCGCTCATCCTTGAGAAAGATTTACTTGGCAAATCAAGAACTGAAGACGGAATGCCTGATCTGGGAGCATATGAGCGAAAAGAAGGTGAAGAAGAAACTGAAGAACAGTAAATCATCAATATGAAGTATCTGACAATCGTTTTTATGTTTAAGGTATTGTTTCATCCTGGATTAAAAATTTGGAGCCAGGAAAGTTTTCATTCAAAAAATAACCAGGAATTTAAAATCATGTTTTATAATGTGGAAAACTTGTTTGATACGTTTGATGATTCCCTTACCCGGGATAATGAATTTCTGCCGGAAGGTTCATATCATTGGAACGATTACAAGTTTTACAAAAAAATAAACCACATTTACAAGGTGATAACAGCAGCAGGCGAATGGCATATCCCGGATGTTATTGGGCTGGCTGAAATTGAAAACAGGTATGTACTGGAGAAACTTGTGGATGATACGCCACTTTCAAAATTCCATTATAAAATTATCCATGAAAATTCTCCTGACCGGCGCGGAATTGATGTAGCATTACTGTATCGCGAAGAAAATTTTAAACTAATCAGTTACCGCTATCATCGCATTCGATTTCCTAAAAATCCGGATGTAAGAACAAGGGATTTATTACACGTATCAGGAGTTTCAAAAGGTGACACCTTGCACTTTTTCATCAACCACTGGCCATCCCGGTGGGGAGGCACTGCAGCCTCAGAGCATAAACGGGTACACGTGGCCTCCGTGTTGAAAATGTTGGTGGACTCCCTTCAATTGGTGCATAATCATCCGAATATTGTTATTTCCGGTGATTTTAATGATGATCCGGATAACCAGTCCATTCAAACCACTCTTGGGGCAAAACCCGGCCCGGATGAATGGAAGCCGCATGAATTATATAATTTGTCAGTTTTACCATGCAAGCAAAAACTGGGTACCCTGAAATACCGGGATGAATGGAACTGTTTCGACCAAATGATTGTTTCCGGTGCATTGCTTGATGATACCGGTTGGAGAGTAAATGGAGGACAAATGCACATTTTTAAATCAGATTTTCTTCTGATGGAAGATGACCGCTACGGTGGCAAAAAGCTTTTTCGAACCTACCTGGGAAGAAAATACCAGGGAGGTTTCAGTGATCATTTGCCGGTATTGATTACGCTTACAAAATAGAATCT
>CAZAMT010000409.1:0-3068 GCA_964486145.1 uncultured Bacteroidales bacterium | reverse complement strand
TTTCCATGTAGGTTTCAATAATGGCTTTGCATTTTTTATGTTCGAGGCCACGGATAAGAGCCATGGCATTTGAAAGCGTTACCTGTTTGGATGTATCTACACCAAAATCAATATTTCTGTCGGATTCCAGGGTAACCCAATGTTCATAAAACTTACCATTCCATGAAAGATCATTGATGCGTTTCCAAATAGATTTTCCAAGATTGTTAATTTTTCCAGCTTCTTCTTTCCTTCCAACGTATTCAAGCATCTCGGCCAGCCAGTTACAACCGTTTGCAAAGCATATGTTGTCACCAAACATGATTCCGTAATGTGTTTTCTCCAAATCAACCCCCATGAAGTCTTTACCGGTTATTTCTGCATCAAAATCCGATTGGAAATCCCACCGGTCAATGGAAAACGGGCGTTTCAGTAATTTTTTTTCTTCTGACCAGTAATATGGTGATGAGGTAGCAAATTCAACTGCTTTAAGGGCATTGTCCAACCTGCTTTTCATCCATTGATCATCTCCTGTGGCTTTCCAGGCATAATACAAACCTTCCAAAAACGTATGTTCACCAATATTTTCAACAGGTATTCTCACAAAAATGGCAGAGGATTGCGGATCTTCGGGCTTTTTGGTGAATCCTCCGTAATTGAACCTGTATTCCCAGTAACTCTCCAGATCAGGATATGGATGTTTATAATTGTCCCAAATGAGTCCATCTTCGCGCTGACCATCTGCATACAAATCAATTCCGGTTTTTACATCACTTGTAAAATATTTCATGCCTTCGGCAACAAATACATGATCCTGAAACCAGCTTGAATAATACCTGTAATACTCTCCGTTGTAGCGCACGGTTTTACCGTGAGCATATGAAGATGAATGTAATGTATGATAAAGGATATTAAAAAATGCTTTATATTCATTTTTTTCATCAACAATTTCGGTTTCGCAATTTACGGGGAATACCGCCCAGTCAAGTAATTCATCTGTTATGTTGTGAAGGCTTATTTTTTGATACCCCAATGCACCGCCTACTTCAAATTCAAATGATTCCTGGTATGGAATAGTGGTGTAAAGCCGGCTTTCTCCATCCCAGATTTTTATGCTTTGGGCGTGTTTGTTTTTAAGTGTAACATAAACTTTTTCTAACGGCTTCCAATAATTTCTTGTTTTTGGTTTGGCGAGGTTAATGGTAGAGCCATTGAACATTTCAGATGGTGAAAAATGCTTTTTTGCAAGCAATTCGTTTATCCCGATTCCTGCCAACCCGGTCGCTGCAATGGTTTTTTTGAGAAAAGTTCTTCTTTTTACTGTCATGGTGTAGTTTTTTGTTAGCAGATATGAAATAAATTTCAGAATTCTATTCCCATAATCCAAATTTGGGTATAAAAATGATCAATCCAATTATCGCTGAGACTATTGCACTTACAAAGACAGCCGCCGCTGCCAAATCCTTTACAATTTTTATCCTGGGGTTGTAATCAGGTTCTACTTCATCCGCCAATGATTCAATCGCCGTGTTAAATAGTTCCGCGCAAATAACAAACCCAATGCAAAGGATCAGAATCAACCATTCGATTCTGTGCAGGTCAAAAATGAAACCGGCAATGATGACCATGGTAGCACTAATCAGATGTATCCAGAGATTTTGTTGTGTTCGAATAGCATATATTATACCATGAAATGCATATTTAAAGCTTAACAATCGCCGCCGGCTATCAATGGGGTGTTTTTCATGGTTCATGATGACAGTTTGTTTACTTTTTGGTTAATCTTGTGATTAATTCTTTATGAAGAGGGTATTTGGTTAACAGGAAATCTCTGGAGAGCAATTCAAAATCATTAAAATTAAATCCCGGTGTTACAACACATCCCATCAGTGAAAACCCCGAATGATGTATGCCATCAGCTCCAAATACAGTCCCGGCAGGAATAACCACCTGTAACTCTTGCTGTTGATCCAGGTTTGGGCCAAGTGTTACTGTTCGTAAGCCATCCTGATCATGAAGCATATATATTTGCACTGCATTCCCATGCTGGTAAAACCATAACTCATCAGATTTCAATCTGTGAAACGAGGAAACCTGAGTTGATTCCAGTAAAAAATAAATGGAAGTAGCCGAATTTCTATCCCCTGAATATTTTTCCGGCAGGCATTGATGTGAAATATGAGTGTTTGAGCGATAGGTTTCTTTGAAATATCCTCCTTCGGGATGAGGTTCCAATTGAAGTTTTTCGATCCAATATGATGCATTTTTTATCATAATGTCAGTAATTGATTCTATTTTTGAATGAAAACCATATTAAACTGTATTATGTTTTTTATTCTGTCAAAGGTACTTTTATTTTTATTATCTCCCTTTATCTGGGTAATCATCGTTTTTATTCTGGGATTTGTTTTTAAAAAACCCAAATGGAAAAAACGATCATTTGTTTGTGCATTTCTGATGTTGCTTTTTTTTAGCAACGGGTTTATTTTCGATCAAATAATAAAATGGTGGGAAGCAGAACCGGTAATGATGCATGAACTGGACGCAAACTATGACTACGCCATAGTCCTTGGAGGTATGGCTTCCCATGATTCTTCTATGAACAGGATTGTTTTTCATGAAAGCATTGACCGTTTGCTTCAAACCCTCGATCTTTATTCCCGGGGTTTTATTGATACGGTTATTATTTCCGGGGGAAGTGCACGCCTTCTTTTTAAGGAAAAAAAGGAGGCCACAGTGTTGAAAAACTACCTTGTAAATTTGGGAGTAAACAGCGAAAGATTGCTTACTGACCCGGAATCAAAAAATACATACGAGAACATTACCAATTCCATAAAACTGATGAATGAACCTGAAAAACAAAAGGTGTTGTTGGTTACAAGTGCATTTCATATGCGACGGGTAAAGGCAGTATTAGAGAAAGCAGGTATTCAGGCGGATACTTACCCGGCTCATTTTATATCTTCTGCCGGGCCGTTTAACCCGGCTACAATCGTTTTACCCGGTGCAGGAACTTTTGTGGGATGGGATATGTTGATTAAAGAAATTGTTGGGTTAATGGTCTATAAAATAAAGGGATATGCCTGAGT
>CAZAMT010000408.1:0-3077 GCA_964486145.1 uncultured Bacteroidales bacterium | reverse complement strand
TTTGTGCTTTGCGAATAGGAGTTGGCGCTAAAGGCCATTGCTGTGCTGATTAGTATTAAAAACAGACTTAATCGCATAATACGCATTGTTTTGCGGAGATATTTCAAAATATCCCCGTCATGTTGTTTTTTTTTCATAATTTTATAAGATTTTTATTCGTAAATAAGAATTCGCTTAAAACCGGGGTCTGTTGGTCGCACATCCCGGTTTTTTTGTTTTTTTAGTTTAATTGTTTCGTTTTAAGTCATAGGCATTTTCATTTTTATTGTCTGATTAGATACATATCGTTTTGGTAGTCCACGGAAAAGGAGGCTGAAAAACCGATGTTCTTCAGTACCTTCTCCAGATCATCGGCCAAATCAAGTTTCCCGGTAAACTTAGGTTGGCCGGAGAGCTTCTCTGTTAAAATATTTTTATTGTAATACCGTTCCAGTTTTTTAAAGATATTTTCCACCGGTTCGTTGTCGAAAATTAGGTAACCGTTTACCCAGGAGGCATACAGTTCCACATCTACGCGGTCTTTTTCAATATTCTCTTCCTGTTTATTGTAAACAATCCGTTCACCGGGTTTAAGCTGCACAGAGCGGGCAAAGCGTTTGTTTCTCGCTGCATCTATTTTTCCTTCAATCAGCACGGCCTGGGTAGTTTGGTCACCGGCATACGATGTAACGTTAAACTTTGTGCCGGTTACATGGATTTTCATATCGCCGGTAATCACATGAAATGGTTTGGCCGGGTCGGATTTCACTTCAAAAAATGCTTCACCCGCCAAATAAACTTCTCTGGTGTTACCGGTAAAGTTTACCGGGTAAGAAAGCTGGCTGCCTGCATTGAGCCAGATTCTGGTTCCGTCGGCCAGGGTAATTTCCGATCGTTTCCCGTAAGGAATGATAACCCGGGCCAGGGCTTGTTTTTCTGCCTTTTCGGAAATATCTCCCACTGAAACGGTATCGCTGTTAATGGTCAGTTCACCGGAAGCCGTTTGCCGGATTTTTGTTTGTTCGGTTTCAAACTCGCTTACCGTGCCATCGGGTAAAATAACCCTTCCTTTTTCCAGTTGTTCGGTGGTTGCCAGTTCAACGGGAAAGGATTGCCGGTAGGTTTGGATATAGTACAAAACACCGCCAATGGAGATAAATAACAGGAATACGGCGGCAATCTTTGCCACCTGCCAGCCAATTTCGCGTACCGGTTTCACGGAAAGTTGTACACGTTCGTAAACCTTGCCAAGACGCTTTCGCGAAACGGATGGTTCAACTGCCCGCGTAGCCTTCATCATATAAACCGCCTCTTTCACCTGCTGCCTTCTTTCGGGATGCTTTTCCAGGAATTCGTTCCAGTACCGGTCGGTTTCCTGGGTCGGGTGCAATACCCATTGCATAAAGTCATCATCGAGAATGAATTCTTCGCTGGAGTATTTTATGTGTTTTTCGTAGTTCATAAATGTCATGCTAATACTTTATAAAGACATGACATTGGGAAACATCATCAAAAAAATTGGATTTTTTTTTAAAAATCTTTAAATATTACGGTGCGATGCACCTTTATTCCGGATGTTAATTTCATTTCTACAAATATTCTGGTGCGCTGCATCGTCTCCCCGGCAAAATGGGATGAAGTTTTATTATCGCAGTAAAATATTTAGAGACAGACAAAATATTGGTAATTTGGTTGTTAGATTACAAAAATCTTTGAAACAACATTGTCACTTTAGAAAGATAGCGGCAGCGCCGCGAAAATACCTGCCTGGCGGCAGACAGGTTTGTAGCGGGGAAAGGTATGATAGAGAGTAAGGTGCATAGCACCGAAATATTAGAAAATTCAAATCCCCCTGAATCCCCCTTTTGGATTGGAATAACTGCTCCGGTTTATGTCTGGCAATAAAAGGGGGACGAAGAACGGCTCGGTTAAATGTATGTTCAATCAATGGAAATGGTTTGGTTATTTGTATTCTTTAAAAACAGAGTGACATTTTTCAATAATTTGCTTCAGTACTTCCAAATTATCAAAAAGAATATTGAGTCCTTCTATTCTTTCAGTGATCGAGGCCGGATATTCATGTGCAATGTCGTTTCTTACCTTACGAAGTTCAATCCAATGAAGTGCACATGTATCAAAAATCTAATGCAGCCTGTCGTTCAACTCTTTATTATTCATATTTCTATTCCTGTTGATTCAGCGGTATTTACAATGGATAATTTCTGGTTGTTTTTGGTCTTAATTAAAACATTTTTAATGGTATCTGCTTCAAATTTTGAAAGCCTCATGTTCCCTTTTTTACAAAGGTATTTAATTGATTCAGAATAACCAAAATGTATTATCTACTTAAAAACCATCACAAATCATACCGCCGGACCAACTCTTTCTCTGAAATCCATTTTTTCATAATTGAAATGGCTTTGGAAATGAGGTTGCGGCAGGCTTCCACGCTGATGTCCATCAGGCCGGCCACCTCTTTGTAATCCAGTTCTTTGGTAAACCGGAGGTAGAGAGCTTCCTTTTGCCGCGGGGTGAGTTCGTTTAATGCCTTCAGCAGCATTTTCGATTTTTGCTGCGACACCTCCTCCAAAATCATTTCATGTTCTACGGACCAGGTAACTTCGAATTGGTATTCCTGCAACGCTTCATCACTCACAAACCTTGTTTCAGATTGGATTTTACGCAACAATTTTCGTTTAAACGATTTCAGAAGGTAAAAAAGGATGTTGTCGGTAGGCCCAATATTTTTCCGGTTTTTAATGAGTTCGGTAAACAAATCCTGAAGCGCATCTTCAATGAAAGATGCATTGGAAGTAATTTTTAATCCATACCGGTAAAGTTGTTCAGCATATTCTGAATAGATAAACGAAACGGCCCACTTTTCATTTTTTTTAAAAGAAGTCCAAATTTCAGTATCTGTTAAGCCGGATGAGTTCATTTCTTAATTAGTAGTAGTTGATTACAAATTTACCAAATGTAAAAGTAAAAACAAATACTAAAAAATTGCAACTTACCGGATCTGGTTTCTTTCGCAAAGAAGTTACAGTAGAAAGGAAGCATTTGCGCCTTTCGCACATGTCCACTCAGGTTCATTGTAA
>CAZAMT010000407.1:0-3085 GCA_964486145.1 uncultured Bacteroidales bacterium | reverse complement strand
ATAGAGATTATCATTTTTCCTGAAGATAAATTCACAGTTGACGTTTTGATTGACTATAATTCAAAAATCCTTGGCAATCAATATGCTACCCTCGATCGAATTGAAGATTTTGAATCGCAGATTGCTCCCAGCCGGACTTTTGTGTTCCTTCGTGAAGTTGAATTTCTCTTCCAAAACAACCTTATCAAAGGAGGAGATCTTGAAAATGCAATCGTGATCATGGAAAAACAGGTTCCCCAGGAGGAATTAGACCGGTTGGCTGACTTGTTCCATATGCCAAAGATAAAAGCAAAGCCCATTGGAATTTTGAACAATGTAGATTTACGATTCAGTAACGAGCCTGCACGACATAAACTGCTCGATTTGATAGGAGACCTGGCATTGGTTGGCAAGCGAATCAAAGGGAGAGTCATTGCTACCCGACCCGGGCATATGGCTAATACAGAAACAGCCAAAATGATCAGGAAAATGATCAAAAAACAGGCAGGTAAACCTTTACCACCGGAATACAACCCCGCTAAGGCACCACAGTTCGATGTAAATGAGATCATGCGAAGAATACCACACCGTCATCCGTTCCTGCTCGTTGATAAAATCACATTTATGGATGAATGGACCGTTACCGGCATAAAAAATGTTACCATGAATGAAGCATTCTTTTTGGGACATTTTCCCGATGAGCCTGTCATGCCCGGAGTTTTGCAAGTTGAGGCCATGGCCCAGACGGGTGCTGTTTTATTAACCAGTTTTGTTCCTGACCCGGATAATTACCTGACTTACTTCCTTAAAATTGAAAATGTGAAATTTAAAAACAAAGTTGTTCCCGGCGACACACTCAATATTCGGATGACACTGACAGAACCAATCAAAAGGGGAATTGCCCTTACCAAAGGTCAGGCTTTTGTTGGTGACAAGATGGTCATAGAAGGGGAATTTATGGCACAACTTGCAAAAAAACCCGATGTTCAGAATGAATAATGCGGTATTTCATTGGCAAATCATTTTTAATATTTTACTTTCGTGCCTGATTAATAATTGATTAGTTTAACATTATTTTTATGAGTCAAACTTTGGTGAATGTCCATCCTGAAGCTAAAATAGGTAAAAACGTAACGATTGAGCCTTTCGCCACTATATATAAAGATGTTGAGGTTGGTGATGGATGCTGGATAGGCCCCAACGCTGTGTTGATGGATGGTACACGCTTAGGCAAGAACTGTCAGGTTTTCCCGGGTGCTGTTATTTCCGGAGTACCCCAGGATTTAAAATACCAGGGAGAATACTCAACCGTTGAAATTGGTGATAATACAGTTATCCGCGAATGCGTAACCATTAACAAAGGAACAAAAACGAGAAAGAAAACAGTGGTTGGCAACAATTGCCTCATCATGAGTTACGTCCATATTGCCCACGATTGTTTAATCAAAAATAACTGTATCCTTGGCGGATACACGGGTTTAGCCGGGGAAGTTGAAATTAATGATTTTGCAATAACGGGTGGCGGCGCACTAGTGCACCAGTTTGTGCGGATCGGAATGCACTCGTTTATACAGGGAGCCAGCAAGGTTTCCAAAGATGTTCCGCCTTATATCATCGCCGGAAGAGAACCAATCAGCTACGCGGGACCAAATTCGGTAGGCCTTAAAAGAAGGGGGTTTACTACCGATGATGTGAATGAAATCCAGGAAATTTACCGAATCATTTACCAAAAAGGCATGAACAACAGGGATGCTCTTGTTTTTGCAGAGGAAAATGTAAAACCTTCGCCCCTGAAGGACAGCATTCTTGATTTCGTTAAATCTTCAAAAAGAGGCATCATAAAAGGCCTTTTGGACTATTGATTCGTGATATAGTATCGCGGTTTTTTTATGTTTTTACAACATAATATACATTGCGGGTAGAAATCATTTTTATTCTATGGTTTATTGGAAGTGCTGTTAATCATCTTAAAAAGCTGCTTCCGAAAGAAAAAGCTGCCGCATTTATGGCTTTGATATTCCGTTGCAGCAGCATTTTCAAAATCTGTTAACCTTTAAAAATCATCAACGGATGCATAGGCGTTAATTACAGCCAATTCACCTTCCCTGCCGGGTTTTGAATTGCCGTGCTCCATTCCGCAAATACCTTTGAAGCCTTTTTCATGGATATATTTGAAGACATTATTATAGTTAATTTCACCGGTTGTTGGTTCTTTCCTACCCGGGTTGTCTCCAACCTGAAAGTACCCGATTTCACTCCAGGCCATTTCCATGTTCGGAATCAAATTTCCCTCCTGGATTTGTTGGTGGTAAATGTCAAACAAAATTTTACATGAAGGACTATTTACAGCCCTGCATACTTCATATGCTTGAGGAATTTCTTTGAGGAATAATCCGGGATGATTAAAAAAATTGAGCGGTTCGAGCACCATTACCAAACCATGAGGTTCCAGAATCTCACTGGCCCGGCGAAGGGCTTCAACCACATTGGCAGTCTGAAAACCAATGTTCAACCGGAGGTCAACATGTCCGGGAACTACAGTCATCCATTTTGCATTTACACGTCTGGCAACGTCAACGGATTCTTTGATTTGAGACAAAAACTCATCCAGTTTGTCTTTATCTCCGCTGGCAAGGTTGGGTTCATTCCAGTAAATTTTATGTGCTACAAACACACCCATTTTCATGTTTCGTTTTGCCATCTCAGCGGCAATTTTCTCCTGCATGCTTACAGTCCGCCCCTTCATGCCATTGTCCTCCATGGCCGTAAACCCTGTATCAGCCATAAATTTTACCTGGTCAATCAGATCTTCGCCCGCGTGGTGCTTAAACATCCCAAAATGCGGTGCATATTTCAGCTTAAAGATGTGCTTTTCAACGTTTGCCGCAGACCTGGAGCCGGCAACAGCCGAAGAACCTGTTAGAAATGCTGCTGAACCGGCAGCAAAGGTGTTTTTAATAAAGTTTCTTCTTTCCATAATATTACTTTTATTCTGTTTGGTAAATGGTTTTGGAAATAAAGATACATAAAGTTGGGAAAATGAAACAACCATGATCAAGCTTAAAACACACACAACCTGTCCCGCCAAATCGGGAATCATGATTAT
>CAZAMT010000406.1:0-3095 GCA_964486145.1 uncultured Bacteroidales bacterium | reverse complement strand
TTAAATAATTTATAGCATTTTTATCACGAAAATCTCACAGTAGTCATGTATCACAAAAAGTTCTAACTTTGCCTGCTTTATTGATAATCTGAATTATTCATTGATATGGCAGAGGGTTTTAACCAAACCGTTTATTCTAAGGAAGTTATTGCATTTACTACAACCTCGAATGCCTTCTGTGCTGCATTGGAAACGGTAGATAATGTGGACAGGAGGCAGTTTCTTGAGGAATTACAAAAGTTATTGCCTGAATTATATCTGACAGTCCTTCAATTGCCGGATTTGGAAAATATTTTTGAAGAAGGCAACGAAAAATTTGTAACCGTTGACGACTGGAATTCTGTACATGATAGCATATTGTTAAAACTTACTCATTTTGATGATTATCTGGAAGTATTTGACAAGAAAATGGAGGAAAGTGAAGAACCCGTTTCCAGGAGTATTTCTGAAGATCTGGCAGATATCTATCAGGATATCAAAGATTTTTTAATGTTGTACCGAATCGGAACAAACGAATTGATGAATGATGCCATTTGGGAATGCAAACAAAATTTTGAAACCTATTGGGGGCAAAAATTAGTAAACGTACTCAGAGCGGTTCATAATTTAGTCCATAATGAGCACAATTTGGATGAGAATGAAGATAAAAAAGACATACCAACAGGAATCAATCCGGAAAAAGTGGATACAAGTTCCTGGTTGATAAATAAGAGGTTTGAAGATTATCGAGATGATGAAGACAAACAACCATGATTATTTAAAATCTATCTCAAAAGAAGAAATAGAAAAGTTACCTATTCAGCAATTCAATGGACACATTGAGGTAGTAGATAAACCACATCAGGTGGACAATATGATTAAACTCATTGAAAACGAGATGGTTTTAGGTTTTGATACTGAAACAAAGCCTTCATTTAAAAAAGGACGTACCAACAAAGTGGCACTTTTACAATTGAGTACTCAAAACCAGGCTTTTCTTGTTCGAACCTCCAAAATCGGGTTATCAAAACAAATCACCTCAGTTCTTGAAAACCCTGCTATTGCCAAGGTAGGTCTTGCCATTAAGGATGATATTGCCGGATTACAGAAACTAAAAAAATTCCGGCCCCAACAATTTATTGAATTACAATCATATGTCAAAGATTTTGATATTCAGGACAATGGCTTGCGAAAAATAGCCGCGATTGTACTTCAATTCAGAATTCTAAAAAACCAGCAGACCTCAAACTGGGAAAACGGTCATCTAACCGAAGCACAGCAGATTTACGCTGCCACAGATGCATGGGTATGCCGACAGATCTACCAGAAACTAAACCATTACCTAAACTAAAATGAGTGAATACCCAAGAGTTATCCTGAAATCGGGGAAAGATCAATCGTTACACCGGCGTCATCCGTGGATTTTTTCCGGTGCAATTAAAAAAATTAAAGACGGAGAACCGGCAGAAGGTGATTTGGTTACTATTTATGACAATAAAGATCAGTATCTTGGAACCGGGCACTATCAAATTGGTTCTATCGCCATACGTATACTTACTTTTGAAAATGAAGAGATCAATGATAACTTTTTCCGAAAAAAGTTCAAAATGGCATGGGAATATCGTCAATATGTTCAATGTATTGATCCAAAAAACACCAATATTTTCAGGTTTATCCATGCAGAAGGTGACAGCTTACCGGGCTTGATCATTGATTTTTACAATGGTATCGCTGTAATGCAGATGCATTCGATTGGCATGTACCGAATCCGCCATTTATTTGTAAGGATTTTGCAGGAGATTTTTGGTAGCGACTTAAAAGCGGTTTATGATAAATCATCCTCTACCCTTCCATTCAAAGCCAACATCAATCCGGAAGATGAATTTCTGTTCGGAAATGCCAAAAATATCATATCAGATGAGCACGGTTATAAGTTTAAAATCAACTGGAGCCAGGGCCAAAAAACCGGTTTTTTCATCGATCAACGTGAAAACAGAAAGCTGCTTGAAAGGTATTGCCCGAATAAAAATGTATTAAATGTTTTCGGATACACCGGTGGTTTTTCCGTTTATGCCATGGGTGGAGGGGCTAAAACAGTTCATACAGTTGATAGTTCAAAGCATGCCATTGAACTTGCCCGTGAAAACGTAGCCTTAAACTTTCCTGATCACTCGGTGCATGAAGAATTTGCAACCGATGCATTCAAGTATCTGGAGGACATTGACCAAAAGTATGATGTAATTATTTTGGATCCTCCGGCATTTGCCAAACATGGAAATGTGTTACCCAATGCGTTGCAGGGATATAAGCGCATCAACGCCAGGGCAATCAGTCAAATCAAACCCGGTGGAATTCTTTTTACATTTTCATGCTCGCAGGTTGTTAGTAAAGAAAATTTCAGGAAATCAATTTTTACTGCTGCAGCCAACACCGGAAGAAGCGTGCGTATTTTGCACCAGTTGGGCCAGCCACTGGATCATCCGGTAAATATTTATCATCCCGAAAGTGAATACCTGAAAGGACTGGTGCTTTACGTTGAATAATTATTGCCTTATTGAACATTTTTCCGTCATTTTGTTTTCTGTAATAATAAAACCCAATGAATATGTTTAAATCCATATACATATTGTTGATTTTCGCGTTTGTCGTGAATAGTGTATCAGCACAATCCTTAATCATCCGGTTACCTGAACCTACAGGTTCTGAAGGAAGTTATATGGTTGGTATTTATAAGGAAAAGGACAATTTTCCGGATGAACCATCCATTTCTAAAAAAATAAAAATCGATAATGATTTTAACAGGATCTTAGAATTTAAGGACCTTTCAAAAGGTATCTATGCCGTAAGTGTTTATCAGGATCTAAACAATAACGGGAAACTTGACCGCAATCTTCTTGGCATTCCCCGGGAACCATTTGCATTCTCCAATATGAAAACCATGGGAATGGGCCCGCCAAAATTTAAGGATACGTCATTCCAGTTTGATAAACAAACAAAAGAAATAACCCTGCATTGGCTTAATAACTAAATTGTTCAAAGGAGCAAAAAGGGGTACAAAACACACAAATTATTCCCAACCTCCTCCCCCATCAACTCCTCATCCCAAACCTCAAACT
>CAZAMT010000405.1:0-3115 GCA_964486145.1 uncultured Bacteroidales bacterium | reverse complement strand
GTTATAATACTAATTATTGGCAGAGCAGAGCTTGTGCTGCCTAATGTGCAGAGGATAATTTGATTTAAAAATCATCTGAATATTAAAATTTGAAAAAGGTAGTTAAGCCGGGATTTATTACATTTACAGGCATAAAATGAAAAAATGTTCAATCAATAAAGGTTATATCATGTCAAACAGAAGAGATTTTATTAAAAAGGTTACTGCCGGAGCAGCAGGCACTACCATCGGAGCCATGGGCTTTTCAGCAAAAAGTTATGGGCGGATTATGGGCGCCAACAATCGTTTAGGAGTTGTTTTTATGGGCTGTGGTCGTCGTGTAGGTGCATATTACAAAGCTGTTATCGATAAAACAAATAACGTGGAGCTTACGCATATTTGCGATGTAATGAAAAGTCAGCGTGAAAAAGTGGCTGAAGATTTATCTGATAAACTCAGTTACAAACCGAAATTAATTGAAGATATCCGTGAGACTTTTGATGATCCGAAGGTTGATGCTATTTTTAATGCTACACCAGACCACTGGCATGCTCCCGGAACATGGATGGCACTGGAAGCGGGAAAACATGTATTTGTTGAAAAACCGTGCAGCCATAATCCATATGAAGATGAACTGCTGGTACATTTCCAAAAAAAATATAATAAGGTTGTGCAGATGGGTAATCAACAGCGTTCCGCACCGGAAACAATTGAGGTTATAAATGCCATCCATAATGGAGAAATTGGAAAGCCCTACAAAGCGGTAGCTTTTTATTCAAATGCAAGAGGGCGGGTAATAAATCCGGAGCCGGCATCCCCTCCTGAAGGGCTAAACTGGCAGCTTTTCCAGGGCCCGGCACCTCATGAATCATACAGACACAACACCTGGAATTACAACTGGCACTGGTATGGCTGGAAATGGGGAACAGCCGAAACAGGTAACAATGCCACCCACGAACTGGATGTTGCCCGTTGGGCTCTTCAGGCTAAATATC
The DNA here is from genome assembly GCA_964486145.1 of uncultured Bacteroidales bacterium. Taxonomy (GTDB): domain Bacteria; phylum Bacteroidota; class Bacteroidia; order Bacteroidales; family JAAAOM01; genus CAZAMT01. Next base: position 2,141 of record CAZAMT010000405.1, on the reverse strand, counting down.
CGCAACATGTGCATGTAGAGGCTGCCAAACGGCATTTTAAAGATGACGGCTGGACCATGTATGATACCATGGAAGCAACATTTACCTTCCCCGGAAACCTCATAATACAGTGGGACGGCAAAAGTCGGAATGGTTATAATACATATGGATCCGGACGGGGTACCGTCATCTATGGTACGGATGGTACTGTGTTTGTAAATCGTGGCGGATACAAATTATTTGATCGTGGCGGAAAACTGGTGAAAGAACGCTCATCTGAAGGCCAGGAAAGTGGAACAGCACTTGGTGGCGGAGGCGATATGTCTACCCTGCACGTTGTCAATTTCTTCGATGCAATACGCGGAAAAGCCGAACAACGCTCACCCATTGATGAAGGAACGAAAAGTGTTCACTTGTGCCATCTTGCTAACATATCATACCGTGTTAACAAACAACTCGAAGTAGATACCGAAACCGGAAAAATCTACGACCGTGATGCCATGAAGCTTTGGGGACGTGAATATGAGCCGGGCTGGGAACCCAAAGTATAATTAACTGAACCTTTTTATTTTTAGGATTTTTTAACTGACTTCAACGATCTTTTTACAAGCCGTTCGTAAAACCATTGGGACGGCTTTTTCTTTGGATCGTACCACATAACATTTCTGAAATTTGAAAATTACAATTCCATTGATCGAAATCGTTCAATTTGGGTTATATTTGCCATGAAGCTAATGTCTTTTTATGGAATACAAATCACTAAAAAACAAAACCATGTTAAAAATCAACGTAATCAGCCTGATGCTTGTTGCATTATTCCTTGGTGCATGCACGAGTACTCAAAAAAAATCAGACAATGAAACGATGACAGAAACCAATTACCTTGAAGAATCTGACCGGGACAAACAAGCACGTATGCAATCGTGGAAAGATGCCAGGTTTGGAATGTTTATCCACTGGGGTTTGTATGCAGTACCGGCCGGTGAATACAAAGGTGAGAGAGTGAAGGGTATCGGTGAGTGGATAATGAATAGCCTGAACATTCCAATTGAGGAATATGAAAAGTTTGCAGATGAGTTTAATCCGGTGAAATTTGATGCCGGTGAATGGGTATCCATTGCCAAAGATGCAGGAATGAAGTACATTGTAATAACATCAAAACATCATGATGGTTTCGCACTTTGGGATTCAGAGGTTACCGAGTGGGACATTGTGGACGCAACACCCTATGATAAAGACATTTTAAAACAACTCGCCGAAGCATGCGAGGCACAGGGAATAACCCTTTGTTTTTATCATTCGATTATGGATTGGCACCATCCGGATGCCCAGGCCATGTGGGAACCAAATTACCAGCAGGGTAGAGACAGCGAGAATGTAAATCCCAACTTTCCGGAGTATATCGAAAATTATATGAAACCACAGTTAAAGGAACTTCTCACAAACTATGGTGATATTGGGGTATTGTGGTTTGATGGAGAATGGGTTCCTGCCTATACAACAGAAATGGGTAAGGAAATTTATAACTACGTGCGTAGCCTTCAACCTGATATTATTATCAACAACCGGGTTGATAAGGGACGCCAGGGAATGATGGGATTAAATAAAGATGGTGATTTCGCTGGTGACTTTGGTACTCCCGAGCAGGAGATCCCGGATACCGGAATTGCAAATGTCGACTGGGAATCATGCATGACCATGAACGATACATGGGGATACAAACATTTTGATGATAACTGGAAATCTGAAGAAACATTGATCCAAAACCTGATTGATATTGTTTCCAAAGGGGGCAATTTCCTCCTGAATGTTGGTCCAACCGCCGAAGGAATCATTCCTCAACCAAGTGTTGAACGATTAAAAGCGATGGGCGACTGGATGGATATTAACAGCGAATCAATTTACGGAGCAAATGCAAGTCCTTTTAAGAAGCCCTCCTGGGGAAGATTTACACAAAAAGAGAATAAAATATACGCGCATATCTTTGACTGGCCACAAGATAATCAACTAATGATACCGGAATTAAAATCTGCTAAAAATGTTTACCTGCTAACATCCCAAGGCAATGAATCATTAAATATATCCCAATCAGACGGGGTTCTTCAAATCAATCTGCCGGAAGAGGCTCCTGACAAGGTTGCATCTGTTGTTGTGCTGGAAAT
>CAZAMT010000404.1:0-3184 GCA_964486145.1 uncultured Bacteroidales bacterium | reverse complement strand
ACTTGCCCCGATATTTTTTCGGGGAGCTCATCGAAGTTAATGAATAAGGCTAAATCTGATCAAAATGAAACTGATTATTTCTGTTATACTGGCATCAATGTTATCTGAGAACCCAACAAAAATCGCACATCGGGTGGCCGGCCAATTTGTTAAAAAACACAATAACTTTGAAACATCCGCCGATGTATGGGGCAATTACACCCTTGACCTGACCCTTGAATCGATGCTGTTGTTCGATTTTTATACCGGAACCAACAAATTTACACCTGTCGTAAAACATGTAATGAAACTTCGGGATGTAGGCCCGGATGATACCATTTCTTACCGTTCACAACCCTTCTGCAGTATCAACCATACAATTTACCAGGTAACGAAAAATAAGGATTACGTAGCACCCTATATTTATGAAACCAACAAAATGATGGCAGAAATTGGCAGAACAATGGAAGGAGCCATTTGCCTGACTACAAAAAGTGATACCAACATGCTCATTGATTATTTGCAGGAATATGCCGGCAGGGTGGCTAAAACCGGGAAATTAACAGGACAGGAAAAATATTTTGATGAAGCCGTGAACCAGTTTCTTTTGTATGAAAAAATTTTACGTAATCCATATAACGGGCTTTGGAGCCAGGGCCGGGGCTGGCTGAACAACAACGCGGAACTTTCGCCCGGGGCATGGTCAAGGGGGCACGGCTGGTTGCTGCGCGGCCTGGTTACCACGATGATGCAACTTCCCGAAAACTCACACTGGCAAGAAAAGTTACAACCTGTTCTTGAAAGGTTGTCAGTTGCTTTGCTAAATGTTCAGGACAGCATCGGAATGTGGCATCAACTGCTGGATTACCCGTTTGAAATATCAGCTCCCGAAACGAGCGGCACTGGTATGATTGCATACTATATGACACAGGCAATGAATCATGGATACCTTGACAGGGATTTGTTTCAAGCTCCGGTGTTAAAATCCATTAATGCCATGAAAAAATATGTTTTAAAGGATGGTACCATTACGTATACCTGCAAAGGTCCCGGACCACTTTATTCTGTTGAAGGCTACATCAATTATATACCCGAACCCAATGACGAACACGGAGCACAGGCATTCATCTATGCTATGCTCGCGGAGATACTCATAGAGCAATGAATGTAATGGATCCGCTGGGAATAGCTTTAAACGATTATTTTCATCATCCGGATGAATCAATGACCATACAGGTCATTTCCCCCGACTTTGATGATGACGAAATTCCGGTTCACCATTTTTTTCGATCATTTCAACAAATGCCGGAACTGGAACAAAAAGCAATCCAACTTTGTTCCAACAGAATATTGGACATTGGTGCAGGTGCCGGTTGTCATTCGCTGGTTTTACAGAAGAAAGGTATGGATGTAACAGCACTTGAAATATCCTCCCTTGCAGGAGATATCATGAAAAAACGCGGGATTAAAAAGGTGCTTGTACATGACATCTTCCAACATAAGCATGTCAAATACGACACATTTTTATTGCTAATGAACGGAATTGGCATTGCGGGTACACCTGCCGGTTCAGAAAAACTACTGACACATCTTAAAGAAATGCTGAATCCGGGAGGACAAATAATCCTTGATTCCTCCGATCTTATTTATTTGTATGATGATCCTCCGGATACAACCGCGTTAAACGATAACTATTACGGTGTTGTTGAATTTCAAATGAAATACAAATCCATTACCGGCCCATTATTTCAATGGCTTTACCTTGATGAACAATCCCTGCAGAAGATTGCCAGTCAGTGCGGTATGCATACTGAGATAATTGCCCGGGACACGCATTATGGCTACCTGGCCCGCTTGTTTATCAAACAATAATGGCTGAATACGGTTGGAATTAAAAAAACAATGATGGGAGATTATAAGCGCAGATTTGTCGTGGGTGATATTCACGGGGCTTACAAGGCATTTACCGATTGTCTGAAAGCTGTCCGGTTTGATTATGAAAACGATTTACTGGTATGCCTGGGGGATGTTTGTGATGGCTGGCCGGAGACAAAACCAGCCATCAATGAAATGTTAAAAATAAAAAACCTTGTTTACATCCTTGGAAATCATGATAAATGGGCATTCCAATGGTTTTTGTCAAAAAAAGCGCCTGACTTATGGCTCAGCCAGGGTGGTAATGCCACGAGGTTCAGCTACCAGGATGGCATTCCTGACTCCCACATTGATTTTATGAAACGAGCCGATTATTACCACATCATTGATAATAAAGTATTTGTACATGGAGGGTTTAATCCTTCCAAAGCAATTTATCAGCAGGATCCGGAGGTGTTTTTATGGGATCGCAGCATGCTATACCAGGCCATTGAAAACCATGAAAACGGTGTAGATAGTAATTTAACTGCTTTTGATGAAGTATTTGTCGGCCATACCCCTACCATCAAACTGGGTTTGCGAAAACCTGTGAATTTTGGAGAAATATGGATGCTGGATACCGGCGCAGGATGGAATACCGGTGTATTAAGTGTGATGAACATTGATACCAAAGAATATTACATCAGCAACCCGGTTGAAAGCTATTATCCCAACTGGCCCGGAAGAGGATAAATAAATGTACATTAACTATGTCAAATGATAACTTGAATGTCAATTCATCATTTTGAAGCTGAAACCCAATTTTCAACCTTCAGCTTTTTACTCAGAATCCTGAACTCTCTGACTATTCGCTGCTCACCAACCAGAATCAACTCTGTATGGATTACATCCAAATGAATTTTGTGAATAAACAGTTGATAAAATTTGTTGATTCATAAGAGCAAATCACATAACTTAGTATCAAAACTCAGAATTACAACCTATGAAGATCAGTAAAAACCGGATCATTCCTGATTTATCCCGCCCGGCAGATAAAATGAAATTTCTGTTTTTGAACTTTATTCTTTTTTCCAGTGGATTATCCCTTGTTGGTTCGTTCATATATCTTTTAATCAATATAGAAGCAGCAGATCGAATCATCTACAAATTTTTGCCTGGTTTTACCCTGGGCATTGTGCTACTATTGGTGTATTTTTTCCTTCACGAAAATTTGGTTTTCAGAAAAAAGAATTTCAATCAAAAAACGTTGTCAATCAGAAAATAATAAACATCCGTGTCCAACCTGGACCATCAACCTACTATTACCTAAGTTGAGCGGTTGGATCCGCCT
>CAZAMT010000403.1:0-3187 GCA_964486145.1 uncultured Bacteroidales bacterium | reverse complement strand
TTTTTTCACAGAATAGTTTAGCGTAAAACAGACTGACTTATAGCTTGTTTTTTATCCACTTATAGATTTCACCAAACAGGAAAACCAGAGATGACAACAGGGTGATCACCAAAATATCAAGCCAGTCGATGTTTTGGAAATGAAAAATGGTTTGCATAAACGGTAGTTTGATGGCCGCAATTTGCAGAATAACGGAGACCACGAATGCCAGGATGATCCACTTGTTTTTAAAAAATCCTATTGAAAAAACCGAACGGTTCAACGAACGCATGTTAAAAGCATTGAATACCTGCGTCATAGCTACAGCCAGGAAAACACCTGTTCTGGCCTTTTCCACGCTTTCCGGGCGATAATAATTAAAAGTAAGTAAAGCAAGTGTAACCATTACAGGTACAATGATAAAAAGGTAGGGTAATATTTCTTTATTCAGGATTTGCTCACCTTTTTTCAAGGGAGGTTGTTTCATTATGTCGCCATGATCCGGTTCAGTGGCAAGCGATACATCCATGATGCCGTCTGTAACCAGGTTTATCCATAAAATTTGGGTAGGCATCAACGGATAGGTAAATCCCACGGCAATTGCCGCAATCAGGGTCAACGTGGAGGCAAAATTGGTAGTGACCAGAAAAAAACTTGTTTGACGCACATTCCTGAAAACAATTCGTCCCTCTTTCACTGCATTTACGATGCTGGCGAAATTATCATCTGAGAGAACAATTTGGGAGGCATCCCGGGCAACATCCGTACCACGTTGCCCCATGGCAATACCCACATCGGCAACTTTAAGGGCTGGTGCATCATTTACGCCATCCCCGGTCATACCTATAAGCAAATTCTTACTTTGCAAGGACTTTGCCAGGCGCAGTTTGCTTTGTGGGCTTACCCGAGCAAAAACATCCGTGCAAGCAGTAAATTTATCAAAGGTTTCATCGTCAACATCCAGTTCACTTTCTGTTAATACGGACGGGCAGTCTCTCTCCGGTTTCTCATCATTTAATATCCCCACAGATTTAGCTATGGCTGTTGCGGTTTGTTTATGATCACCGGTTGCCATTATTACACGGATACCAGCACTTTTACATTGCTCTACGGCTGGGCCTACCTCGGGGCGCGGCGGATCAATGATTCCATACAGCCCAACAAAAATTAGTTCTTCTGCATCCTCAGGGTTTACTTCTTCCTTATCACTACCGGCCTCCTTATAGCAACAACCGATTACGCGCATTGACTGGCTGCTAAAATCACGTATCTTTTCTTCCATTTCTGTCTTTTTATCATCTGAAAGCGATACAGGTCCATCGGGTTCCAATAACCGGGTTGAAATGGAAAGCATTTTTTCAGGTGCACCTACAAAGACCATCTCCCTGTGGTCGTCCGGATAATTAACCAGAGAAGCTCTGAATTTTTGTTCTGAATTGAAAGGTAAATCATCAATCCGTTCAATATCCTTGAAGGGTCCTTTCTCGTTCATCCCGGTTTTTTTTGCAAGTACCATTAATGCCACTTCCGTTGGATCGCCAGAAACTTCAGGAGTATCATCTTCGTTTTTCTTTTCGATGCTCGCATCGTTACACTTAGCAGCAATTACAACCATTTTAGCCAACAACGCGTCATCTTCAATGGTTACCGGTTTCTTATCAGTTTTTATTTCGCCTTCTATTTCATAACCATCTCCGGATACATCGTATTCTTTGCCATTTCCGGGATACATCTTTTTGATGGTGAGAATACCTTTGGTGATGGTTCCGGTTTTATCAGATAAGATGGTATTAAGTGAACCCGCGGTTTCGGTAGCTGTAAATTCACGGATGATGGCATTTTGTTTGGCCATTCGGTTGGCGCCAATGGCGAGCACAATGGACAATACAGCAGGTAAACCTTCCGGAACAGACGACACGAGGGTGGCTATGGTAACAAGCAAAATGTCATCAAAAGCAAAATCACGAATAAAATAACCAATTAAGAAAACGATTGCAGCAGTGCTGACAGCAATGATGGCCATGATTTTCGCCAGTTGTCCGGTTTTCTTCCTGAATTCACTTTCTTTTTCTTCGACTTCCGTAAGCGACTCTGCAATTTTACCAAGTTCGGTCTGTTGACCTGTAGCTGTGATAACTGCTTTGCACGCCCCCCTGGCAATATGTGTTCCTTTGTAAACCATGTTTTTCCGATCGGCAAGTCCGGTATCTTCATCAACGGGGTCGGTTTGTTTATCTACAGGTAACGATTCACCTGTGAGTGATGATTCCTCCACCTGCAGGTTTTTTTTATGCATGACCCGCGCGTCAGCCGGCACGGATTTACCTTCTTCCAGCAAAACAATATCGCCTGGTACGATTTGGCTTGCTTCTACAACCATGCGTTCTCCATCTCTTAACACGGTAGCATTTTGTTTAACCAGTTTTTTAAGTGATTCAACAGATTTTTCTGCCCTGAATTCCTGAACAAAGCCTATGGCCGCGTTTACAATGATAACACCAATGATAACATACACGTCAACCATATGGCCTGTGAGATACGATATAATGGCCGCGATGAAAAGAATCAATACCAGAAAATCTTTAAACTGCTTGATTATTAGTTTAAAAATGTTGGTTTTGCCTTTCTCAGGTAATTTATTCTCACCAAACTGAGCCAGGCGTTTTTTGGCTTCTTCCTTCGACAATCCGTTTTTGTCGGATCCCAGGCGCTCGATTGTTTCATCAGCACTTATGCTGTGGTATTTAAATTTTTGATCGATATCCATATTGGAATAATTTTTTTTTCAAAATGATATTTATGTATTTCCTAACATAGATGTACGGCCTATGTTTAATGAAAAACTTAATGTTTTGGATCTTTTTGTCGTGTGGAAGGATATCCCTGAATCTGTGAATATTTTCCATGAACTTACCATCTAAAAGGTATCGCAATTATTTGTACATTGTTGTTTATTAGTCTATTATAGTTTAATTCACCTTACGATACAGGTAAGGCATGATTTTATTTTCATGTTAAAAAATAGTGATATAATGAAGAAATGGAAAAACCAACATTCTGCGATTCTATGGATGAAGATATCGATTATGCATCGTTCGTAAACGTCAACCAAAAAAATCCCTGTAGAGGTAATAACTACAGGGATTTATACCGGATTAACCGAATCACCATAACAATGGCTGCAACCATAGGTTGTAATGTCGATTAT
>CAZAMT010000402.1:0-3196 GCA_964486145.1 uncultured Bacteroidales bacterium | reverse complement strand
AAAAGCGTTTGTTCTCCGCCTAAGGCGGATCCAACCGCTCAACTTAGGTTTTAAAGAGAGTATATGAAAAACTATAGCTTTTTTTTCCGATGGTGTTTTTTTCTTTCGTTGCTAATTCTCAGTAACATTTGCCTTGGCCTTCATTCTGACATTGAGCCCGATACCATTCCAAAACGTCATAAAGTTACCCTTCCTGAAGCGCATGTCGGAAATTTGGAGATAGACACGAAGTTACTCGACAGTTACGGCCATTTACCTGAAAATATCAGACAATTTTACCTTGATGCACGGGCTGTTTTTTCTGGAAATCCCGATGCCCGTTTTACTCACCCTGAAATTATTGAAGCTGCTCAAAGGCACGATATGCCATTAATGGGTGGTCCCATGCCTGGCAATCTGCATGAAGATGGAGTAGATATTTGGTTACGTCCTGCTACCTCAAATCCTTTGCTTGTTAAAGTAACAAAATTCATTGGCAGTGATGAAAAATCGTTTGTGATAAATTCGATTGAGCCCGGTTTGGAGCAAAGGATTGTATTAGACGGATTGATTCCTGATACCAAATACAAATACACAGTATATTCCAACAATCGCGGGATTGCAGAAGGCAGTTTTACTACTGCACCCGTTTCCGGGGAAAAAGGTAAATTGAAATTGGCCTTCGGTTCATGCTTTCATAAAATCGGGCTGCATAATCCGAATCTGATCAATCAAATTCTGAAAAGGGAGCCACGGGCGATGATGCTTTACGGCGATATTGCGGTTGATGATAGGGAAAACCAAATAAACATGCACCGATCGGATTACCTTCTTCGGGATGTATCAAAAGCCTGGAGCGAACTTGCAGCTCAAGTGCCTTTATACACGTCGTGGGATGATCACGATTACTTCAATAACGACCTCGGAGGAATTCCCAAAGGGTTCACTGCAGCAGATCGGGATGCAATTAGGGCAGTGTGGCATGAGAACTGGAACAATCCGGAAAATAAAAACCCGGGCATTTACTTCAATACGCGCATTGGTCCGGTGGAAGTGATAATGCTCGACACCCGGTCGCTTCGCGAAAACGAACGAAGAGGAGAATACGGTTCCTATTTGGGATTGGAACAACTAAAATGGCTAAAAGAAACCTTAAAAAAATCGGACGCCCCGTTTAAGGTCGTCTCCAGCGGAACGATGTGGAGTGACTATATAACTCCCGGGAAGGACTCCTGGGGCACATGGGATACAATAGCCCGTGAAGAACTTTTCAGCTTTATCGAAACTGAAAATATTCCTGGTGTTTTGCTGGTAAGCGGCGATCGTCACGGTACCCGTGGTTTTACCATCCCCAGGCCATCGGGATTTTCATTTTATGAGTTTCAGGTAGCTTCGCTGGGCGGAGTACCGGGACCTGTTGCGATGGCTAAAGATACTTCCAGCCAGTTATTTGGTTATTCTGGACCCGAAGTAATAGCTTTTGGAGAGTTTACTTTCGATACTACCGGAGATAAGCCGTTGGTTATATTCAGACTAATAGATGAGCATGGCAATATTTTAGAGGAACATGATTTACCCTATCATAAATTGACGCCTCGCCAAAAATGAGAGAACGTAACGGATGCAAATTAATGATATAAAAAATCATGAATTACAGAAAAAAATAAAAATGAGAACAAAAATACAAATGACCGGAATCGTATTAGTCATTTTGGCACTTACCTTTTCCTGCACCAATTTGCAAAAAGAAAAAGAGACAACGAAAGAAGACCTCCCAAATATCGTCCTGTTTATGGGCGACGACCACGGCTGGGATGAAGTGGGTTACAACGGGCACCCGTTTGTAAAAACTCCCGTGTTAGATGAAATGGCAGCCGGAGGTTTGCGTTTCGACCGGTTTTATGCCGCGCATCCGACCTGTTCGCCCACCCGTGGTAGTTTTTTAACAGGCCGGCATCCCAATCGCTACGGCACGTTTACGCCCAACTGGTCGCTACGGCCCGAAGAAATAACCTTTGCCCACCTTCTGAACGAAGCCGGATATGCAACTGCCCATTTCGGGAAATGGCATGTAGGGCCGGTTAAAAAAGAGTCCCCCACCAGTCCCGGTGCCATGGGTTTTGACCAATGGCTTTCACACGACAACTTTTTTGAAATGAACCCTGTACTCTCCAGAAATGGAGAAGCCCCGCAGAAAATAGAAGGGGAAGGCTCTGAAGTGATTGTTAATGAAACCATAAAATTCATTCAAAACGCGATAAATCAGGAGCAACCGTTTTTGGCTGTGGTTTGGTTCGGGTCGCCGCACGAGCCGTACAGCGGATTGCCGGAAGATTTGGCACTTTATGAAAACCTGCCCGACAGCCTCGCGAACAAAGAAGTCAAATTGACATCGAATGAAACAGGGAAGCAGGTCAACCGCCCGCTCCGCGATGTTTTGCAGGAGCGCTATGCAGAAATAACCGCAATGGACAGGGCAATTGGCACACTGAGAGGCTTTCTTAAAGAAAACAATCTGAAGGAAAATACACTGGTTATGTATTGCGGCGATAATGGAACGCCTTCAAGCGCTGCCCGCACAGGTTTAACCCGTCGCGAACAAAAAGGTAACCTTTACGAGGGTGGCATTCTGGTGCCTGGTGTTGTGGAATGGCCGATGGTAATAAAAGGGCCGGCATCCACTTCTGTTCTCTCGTACACCAGTGATATTCTGCCGACGCTGGCTGAAATGACGGGGCAGCCATTGCCCGACAGGCCTCTCGATGGAACCAGCCTTGTCCCGTTTTTTAAAGATCCGGTAAAAAAGCGAACCGAACCGCTCTTTTTCTGGCAGTTTGAACCCGGAAAAGTTTTCGGTGGAAATCCGGAACCATACATCGATCCGAAACTACAGGAAGGAACCACTCCTCTGGCAAAAATAATGGCGGGGAAATACACGCGCACTTTCAGGAATTACAAATACAACGAAATTTCAGAAAATGATTATACAGGTGAACGCTCCATAATGAAAGACCAGTATAAACTAATAGTTGAAGGACAGTCTCCCAATGAAAAAGGATTTGAATTGTATGATATTCAAAACGATCCGGGAGAGAAAAAAAACCTGGCCGCCAAGTATCCGGAAATGGCACAGGAAATGGAGGCCGAATTGCGCAAATGGCAGGAATCGGTATTAAACAGTTTAACCGGAGCCGATTATGAATAGAATATAAGTTTT
>CAZAMT010000401.1:0-3228 GCA_964486145.1 uncultured Bacteroidales bacterium | reverse complement strand
TAAATAATGTTTAAGCCTCATGTAAATTACTATTTTCATATTCCTAAATACTTATGAGTCCGGTCTAAAAAGCCACCTTACCCCTAAATCCCCTAAAGGGGACTTCTTCAAACTGCTGATTTTTAGCTGTTCCCCTTTAGGGGTTAGGGGTGAAAACAACAAAAATCAGCAGTTTGAAGGCTTTTTAGACCAAACCCACTTATCATTCCTAACATTTACAGTTATTAAATGTTTTATGGAACCTTCAGACCAAATGTATACCGAGTTGGAGTTCAAACGGGCAGAATTATTGCTTCACCGGAATAAACAGAAATTGAAAAAGGGAAACTAAGCTATTTAAAACCCATCCCAAAGCGGATATTGGTAATGTTGGAAATATTAATATTACATAAGAACTATCCGTTAATATTGAAGATCAGTTGCTCGCTTTTCCGCCACTTCCGAATATGATGGCAGCACCCAGGACAAATCCCAGATGGTTTTACTGCAATATAAGTGGAAAGATAATTTAAATGATGAAGAAGAAGCTCGATAACGCAAATGTAGCAGTAGCAGTGGCAGTGGCCCCGAGCCGTTAATGTCGTTTAGTTAAGTAAAAAATATTATTCTTAATTGTTCGACGTTGTCAGGAGCTTCGCACGCTGACAAGTCTGCAGGACCAAACCTGTCAACGTCTATAGACTTGACAGCGTTAACTAAACGACATTGCCCCGAGCCGTATACGTAAAGTTTATAATAGAGGCCAACTGCTACTGCTACTATCCTTAATCGTAAATGAAAAATGCAACCAAAATACTTGTGAAAAACCACCAATCCCATTGCAAATTGCTTTTTTGGTTGCTCCTGTTCATAAAAAAAACAACTGTTTTTGTTTAATGTTTTATTTTCTTATATTTGAATACAGAATAGACCAGACCAGACCAATGGAAACATTTTTTAAATATCTTAAAAATTCCTATCCCGGACAGTCGAAACATCGACAACTGGTGGATGGTGTAAACCAGGCAATTCTTGATGGTGAAATACGTTCCGGACAGCCCCTGCCTTCCATTTCCTCCTTCATGAACAATCTTTCATTTTCGAGAATGACAGTGATGAAAGCAATGGGTGAACTTAAAGATCGGGGAATTATTGAATCAAAAAATCGAATAGGATACTTTGTTAAAAATGAGGATATTCGTCAACAAATAAAAGCAATGCTTTTTCTCACAGCATTCAATCCCTACCAGGAAGCGCTTTATACTTCTTTAATGAGCGAACTGGAAGACAATCATGTCTCCATAGATCTATTCTTTCATCATGGCAATCCGGATGTTATGTGTTCTATTCTTAAAGAAAATCTCGGAAAGTACGGACTTTACCTGGTTACCCCTTTGGATGATCAACGGGTTATTAATCTAATGGATCAAATTCCTGATGAAAAGCTATTGCAAATAGCAAGGCCCGTATGCAGCAAAAAGAGCATATCTTACATAAGCCAGGATTTTTATAACGAGGTAATTAAGGCCTTGAATAGCATTTCGGATTTGATTAAAAAGTATCAAAAGTTTGTTCTGGTTTATCCACCTAATTGCTATCATCCATCAGATATTAAGAAAGCTTTTATCCAGTTTTGCAATCAACAGAACTTACCCTTTGCCATTGAATTAAAACCTGTTGTTGATCAACTCAGTAAAGGTACGGCTTTTTTCACCATTGATGACAGTCATTTGATTCGTGTAATTAAATATGCTGAGAAACAAAAATTCATGATAGGAAAAGATATTGGAATACTCTCATATAATGAGACACCTATGAAGGAAATGATAAGAGATGGTATAACTGTTATCAGTGCTGATTTCCAATTGATGGGAAAAAAAGCTGCTCAATTTGTCCTGACAAAGCAACCAGTTAAAGAAATAATTAAAACCAAAATAATAAAACGAAATTCACTTTAAATGCCAAATCTGAAAAGTAATTTTCGCTGGGTTATTCTTGTATTGCTATTTGTTGCAACCACTATTTTATATATTGACAGGTCGGCTCTTGGCATCATGGCTCCTGAACTTCAAAAAGAAATTGGCTGGTCCGAACAGCAATACGGATTGATCAACACAGCATTTATGATTGCCTATGCCATTTGCTTTTTACTCATGGGTACCATTATTGATAAAATTGGTACCAGACGCGGGTATCTTGTATCCATCGGAATTTGGACGGTAGCAAACATTGGTCACGTCTTTGCTCGTTCCTGGATCGGTTTTGCAATAGCCCGTTTTACACTTGCGGTTGGTCAGTCAGGTAATTTTCCGTCAGCCATTAAAGCCGTTGCCGAATGGTTTCCCAAAAAAGAAAAAGCGCTTGCCGTCGGGGTGTTTAACGGTGGTTCCAATATGGGTACCATCATTGCTCCGCTTGTCATCCCTCCCATTGTCCTGGCCTTTGATGACTGGCGGACTGCTTTTTTGTGGACGTTTCCCATTAGCATTGTTTGGATGGTTCTATGGTTCAGGAACATGAAAAATCCTGCGGAGCATCCAAAAGTGAGTAAAGAAGAATTAAAATTTATTGAAAGCGATGACCATATAGATAATCCAGGAGGAAAAGTTAAATGGAAAGATATTTTACCACATAAAGGAACCTGGGTTATTGCCCTCGCAAAATTCATGGCAGACCCTATCTGGTGGTTTTATATTTTTTGGGGAGCTAAATTTCTTTATGCCCAGTATGGTATTAATTTAAGACAAATCGGGTTGCCATTTTTCAGTATTTATCTTATTTCGTGGTTACTGGGTATATTCCTGGGCTGGCTGTCATCCAAACTATTAAAAATAGGCTTTAGCCTGAACAAAGGTCGCAAATTAAGTTTACTGGCTTGTGGGCTTTTTGCTTTACCGGTTGTTTTTGTACCACATGTTGATAATCTCTGGACAGCCGTCTTACTAATAGCCCTGGCTGCAGGTGGACATTGTGGGTGGTCAGCAAATGTTTTTTCATTGATGTCTGATATTTTTTCAAAAAAGGCAACCGCATCAGTAGCAGGCCTGGGCGGCTTTGCTGGGGCAATTGGTGGTGCTCTGGCTGCGTTTCTCGTTGGCAATGTCCTGCAAAGTGTTGGCACAGCGGATGGCTATGTTATCCCGTTCACCATCGCGGGTACCGGATATTTGCTGGTACTTGGTATTATTCATATCATACTGCCCAACATTCAACCCGTTCGGTTAGAAACAAAAGTGGAGGAAACAGACC
>CAZAMT010000400.1:0-3231 GCA_964486145.1 uncultured Bacteroidales bacterium | reverse complement strand
AAAAAAACATATCAAAACGGAGTTGCTACTTCTCCCGGTACAGTTTCCGTTTCGGGGAACTCTGCCACTATCGAATGGCAAGCAGGAGTTGGCCAGCACAACGGATTTACCATCGAATACAGCTCTGACGAAACAGGATCGGGAGAGAACTATCAATGTGGCAACATATATTCCCACCAGGTAGATCAAAATTTGGTAAAAGACAGTATCCCGGATAACTTTGAGCTTAACATTCCCAAGATAGGAAGCGGGAAAGTTCTTCCTGCCTCTGGAAGGATTGACGAAGGGACAGAAGTCACATTAACAGCCAGCGCTGATCCGGGATGGACTTTTACCGGATGGACCGGCTCCGAAACAAGTGACCGAAAGAGCATAACCATTACAATGGATGGTGACAAAATGATGGAAGCAAATTTCATAAATGAACCACCCGCCAAAGAAGCAAAAATTAATTTCACTTATGACGCTTCTTACTCCGAGCCGGGATGGCTCTATGTTTTGGGAACAGAAAGTTTCCCTGTCAGCCTAAACAATGGAATTGTTCTGGATATCGTTTCAGGAGAATTAATGCCGGGAAACCAGGGAGAACAACAAACTATTTATCCTGAAAACGATTACCTCACCATCAAAGACTACCGGTTTTACGGCGCCGAATTCGCTAAATCGGTGTATGGATTTTTTGAAATAAATTAATTATAAAAGCTAAGTAAGAATGAAAAATATTGCAGAAATAATAAAACTATTTAGTTTCCTGGCAGTTTTCACTTTTAATGTAAGGTGCGAAAACAGTCCCGATGAAGAAGAGATAGAAGTTACAACCGGTTACCTTTGCCCGTTTAACGAAAACCCGCGTTACTGGCAATACAAAGGCGAGCCGGTATTGCTGCTCGGTGCAACCGACGACGACAACCTTTTTCAGTGGCCTGCTGCCGGGGAACACTTAGCCGAACTGGCTGCGGTTGGGGGCAATTATGTCCGCAATACCATGAGTTGCCGCGACAGTGCAAATTTATGGCCCTATCTGAAGCTGGGAAATGGAGCGTATGACCTGGACAATTGGAATGAAGAATTTTGGGAACTGTTCGATAATTTTCTGAGGTCGGCCTGGGAAAAGGGCATAATCGTTCAAATCGAAATCTGGGACAAATTCGATTATGAAGGGGAACCCTGGCAAAGGAACCCTGTAAACCCAAAAAATAATATTAATTATACCTACGCGGAAAGTTCGCTTAAAGAAAATGTTTCCTCTTCGCGCCATCAAACTTTTTTTCATTCTTTTTCCGGAAGGCCGGATTACAACCCTAAACTGGATATCATCAGGGAATACCAGGAAAAACTGGTAGAAAAAATTCTGAGTTATTCGTTTGAATATGACAATATTCTTTACTGCATAAATAATGAAACAAACGAGGCTCCCGACTGGGGCGTTTACTGGATTTATCATATCCGGTCAAAAGCAGAAGAAGCAGACAAATTTGTTTACGTGACCGACATGTACGAGGAATTCCATTCCATGCCCAAATGCCCCAAATGTTTGCAAATGGTTGCCAACCCTGGTTTTTACCCCTTCCTGGACGTATCCCAAATTAACAACCGCGTATTCAATGAAGACCACTGGGTTATATTGGAAAAGGTGATAAACGAAAGGGAAAAATACGACTTACGCCCGGCGAACTGCACAAAAGTTTACGGCGGCGGAAATTATTCCTGGGGGTCGGGCACCAATGAGGATGGTGTAGAACGGTTTTGCAGAAATCTTATCGGTGGTATTGCCGCTGTGCGCCACCACAGGCCCCCTTATGGAAACGGGTTAAACGAAAAAGCCAAGGCTACAATTAAGGCTGTTAGAAAAGTGGAAAGCCTGGTTAAATTTTGGGATATTGAGCCCAAAATGCAATTGTTGGGCAACAGAGGAAATGACGAGGCCTACCTTGCCTGCAGCGAGGGAAACGGGTATGTAATTTATTTTCCCGGTGAAGGCAATGTGGAGTTGGACTTAAAGGGTTTTGAAAAAGAATTTAACCTTTATTGGGTAAATGTCGATACAGGCGAATGGGGAGAAAGTTCCAGGATACAAGGTGGTAGTTTCCCCGAAATTATCACTCCCGGCAAAAATGGTTGGTTTGCCGTAATTAAGTAGCGCAGTGGTTCTTTAGAGGGAATTACAATATTTAAGATTAGATAACAATGGAAAAGAATTTATCACGAAGAAATTTTTTGCAGAAATCTGTTCTTACTGCCGGGGCTGCTACAATAGCGCCGGTTAACATGGCTGCACCGGAAACAAATGCAACTGATAAACGATTGCCTCGCGAAGTGTGGATTGCAACACTATCGCAAATGGATATGAAGGCAGAAACTGCCGCTGAGATGGTGGATATGGTTTTTGACCTGGCAGCAACCACACAGGTTTATCAACCAGATGTCATTAGTCTTCCTGAAATATTTCCGTTTTGGGGAGTTAGCAAGAAATACAATCCGGAACAGCGGTTGGGAGAATCGAAATACGCACTCGAAAGAGCGTCTGAATTTTCAAAAAGCAATAATTGCTATTCAATCAATCCTGTTTATACAACTGAAGATGGTCGTATTTATAATGCCGCAGTTATTTTCGACAGAAACGGAAAAAAAATTGGCGAATACCGAAAAGCACATCCTACGGAAAGTGAACTTGCCAAGGGTCTTTCTCCCGGGCCAATTGATGCACCGGTTTTCAAAACCGATTTCGGTATAATCGGTGTGCAAATTTGTTTCGATCTATTGTGGGACGATGCCTGGGCGGCCCTCCGTAAGAATGGAGCGGAAATGGTGTTTTTTGCTTCTGCTTTTCCGGGCGGACAAATGGTAAACGCTAAAGCCTGGCAACACAAATACATTGTTGCATCAAGCACCTGCAAACACACGGCAAAAATCTGTGATATTACCGGCGAAGTTGTTGAAAGTACAGGCATTTGGAATGCAAATGCCATTTGTGCACCTGTAAATTTGGAAAAGGCGTTATTGCATATTTATCCGTATTACAGACGCTTTGATGAAATTCAGAAACGTTACGGCCGCGATGTGCGGATAACCATTTACCACGAAGAGGAATGGGCAGTCATCGAAAGCCTTTCGCCAGATGTTAAAGTTAGGGATATCCTAAATGAATATGAACTGAAAACCCACGAAGAACTTACCAGCGGCGCAACAATGGCACAAGATAAGGCAAGGGAAATCACATAATAGTATAAT
>CAZAMT010000399.1:0-3269 GCA_964486145.1 uncultured Bacteroidales bacterium | reverse complement strand
TTAAAATGATGAATTCAAACCGGTTCTTGCTTTTCCCCTAACTTGTTCAAATTTGGTTCGCAGTTTTTCCAACACACTTTGGTAATCGGCATGCTCTGCGAGGTTCACAAATTCTTCCGGGTCGTTTTTATGATCGTACAATTCTTCATTTCCCTGTTCAATGTTTTCTCCCCACCGGGTATATCTCCATCGGTTTGTCCGGATGGTGGCATCGCGCCCGCCGTATGAAACAGTATAAGCACAGGCATCCGGGTTTTCTTGTTTTTCTCCGCTAAGGTAACCCGCCAGGCTTTTTCCCTGCAGAATTTCAGGTTCCTGCCCGGCAAACCCGCACAATTCAGTAAGTGTTGGATACAGGTCGATTAGTTCGGTAATGGTATTGCATGATGTGTTGTTATTCTTCTCATAACCTGGTACAGAAACTATTAATGGCACGCGAACGCTTCCTTCCCATAAACTGATCTTCGACCAGCAGTCGTGTTCCCCCAGGTTATACCCGTGGTCGGACAGAAAGATGACAATCGTTTCATCACGTAATTCAAGCCGGTCAAGTGCATCTATCAGGCGTCCTACCTGCTGATCCATAAAGCGCACACTGGCCATGTAGCTGCTGATGGTGCGGCGTTGTTGCGTTTCGTTCATTCCAAAAACCCGATCGTTTGCGCGGCGTAATGCCTGTTCAGGTACGTTTTCGCCAATCCTTACCGGCGGTAAAACAACTTCATCTTCAGGATAGGGTACAAAGCAGTTTTCAGGGGCGATTAACGGTACATGCGGCCTGACAAAACCTACTGCCAGGAAAAAGGGTGCATCTTTTTTAATCCGCTGTTTGTTGGTTCCGTCCTCAGGAATTTCACCGGCCCTGTTTTCGAGGATTGCAATGGCCTGAGTTGTTGCCATATAATCGGCCTGGGTTTCATCCAATTCGTCAGGGATAATCATGCGTGAGAAATTTCCGCCGTAATGCGGGTTTTTGGGTGAGAGAAGTTCCAATTTTCCCGGCCCGAGGGTTTCATTTGCCATCACGTTGTAAGCATAATCCCACGAATCAGGTTCATCGCCACCGGGTTCACCACGTTCGATCCCGCCGGGAACGCCCATGTGATAGATTTTGGAAACCCGGGCAGTAAAATAGCCGTTTTCACGAAAAAAACCGGCCATTGAAGGATGATCTGCCAGAGCCGGCGTTTCTTTTTTGTAACTCCCCGGTTGGTCATTATTGTTTAGCACTCCGTTGGTTTCCGGGTGCAACCCGCTCATAAATGAAGCACGCGAGGGCCCGCAAATCGGATACTGGCTATAGGCACGCGTAAATTGCACGCCTTCAGTGGCCAGCCTGTCAAGGTGGGGTGTATGATTGTTGATTTCCATGTAAGGCCCGATACGTGTATTCAGGTCATCGGAAACGATAAGAAGAATGTTGGGTTTTTGAGCTTGTAATGTTAACTGGAAAATCAGTAACATAAAAAAAGCAAAAAAAATTGTTCTCATAATCTTTTTGATTGAAAGTTTTAACCTTAATAATTCCCGTACATCAATGAAAAACTACCTGTTTGCCTGATGTTCCAGGTAATTTTTCAAAAACTTGTCATTCAAATCATCGCTGTCGCCGTAATATTCGCGCAGTTCTTCCAGTTTTTCATGCAGCTCCTGCTGTACATCAGCATAATCCGGATCCCCATAAATATTATTCATTTCCATGGGGTCGGTATCCAGATCGTACATTTCCCATTCGTCGATGTCGTAATAAAAGTGCATCAGTTTATACCGATCAGTTGCAACACCGTAATGCCGTTTTACCATATGTACCGAAGGATATTCGTAGTATGTGTAGTAGACGGCATCGCGCCATTGGTCAGTTTCTCCGGCCACCAGCTTACGAAACGATTCGCCCTGCATTTCTTCCGGAGCTTCAATGCCTGTATAATCGAGGAAAGTCGGGGCAAAATCGAGGTTTTGCACCAGGTCGTCAATTACAGTGCCTGGTTTAATTTCTTTAGGATAGCGCATCAGCAGGGGAGTACGGAAGGATTCTTCGTACATGAACCGTTTGTCGAACCAACCATGTTCGCCAAGGTAAAAACCCTGGTCGGAGGTATAAACCACGATGGTATTTTCGGTCAGCCCGGCTTCGTCCAAGTAATCGAGAACCTGTCCCACGCCTTCATCAATGCCTGCAATGGTTCCCAGGTAATCCTGCATGTATCGCTGAAACCTCCACCTCATCAGGTCCACTTTGTTCATCCTGGGATATTCTCTTTTAAATTCTTCGTTTATTGGCCCGTACACCTCGTCCCATGCAGCTTTTTGTTCTTCATTGTACCTTCCAATTGTTCGCTCAAATGCAGCTATATCCCAACTTACGTTTCTTGGCCCAAGAACTGTTGGTTCAATTCCCAGTTCTTCAATGGTTTCGGGATAAAGTTTGGAGTCGCCGGCCCAGTTCATGTGTTTCAAAATATTCATTTCCGCAGTTTTTGCGGCCGTTCCCCGGCCCTCATAATCATCGAAAAGGTTGGCAGGTTCCCTGAATGTCCTTTTGGTAAATTCCCGGTAGTGACGTTCGGCCGGTTCCCATTCACGATGCGGGGCTTTGTGGTGATAAAGCAAACAAAACGGCTTTTCGGGGTCGCGTTCGTTTTTCAGCCAGTCGAGGGTGGTTTCAGTGATAATATCTGAAACATATCCTTCTTTTCGCACCCTTTCGCCTTCGATAAGGAAATCGGGGTTAAAATAATGACCTTGTCCTGGCAAAACCATGGAGTAATCGAATCCCTGCGGGATTCCGTCGAGATGGATTTTTCCAATCATGGCAGTTTGATAACCATTTGCCTGCATTAATTTAGGAAAGTTTGGCTGATCCCAGTTGAAAGGCTGAACGTTATCAACTTTCCCGTTGATAAAACTATGTTTGCCGGTAAGTAACACTGCACGGCTCGGTGCGCAGATGGAGTTTGTGACCGTTGCACGGGTAAACATAGCGCCTTCTTTGGCCAAACGATCAATATTTGGAGTTTGAATTAATTCATCGCTGTAAGCGCTGACAGCCTGATAAGCATGGTCATCAGACATTATAAATACGATGTTTGGAGGTGTTGCTTCCTTTTTTTCGGTTGAGCAACTGTATATCCCGGTGGCTGTCAGGAGCAAGATGGTAGCTATCAACGTATTGATGGATGTGATGTGTTTTGTTTTTGTTTCCATGTTTTACAATTTTCAGTTTATTATTTTTTGTATTTTTCTGTTTGTCAATTTATTCGTTTCAACAT
>CAZAMT010000398.1:0-3287 GCA_964486145.1 uncultured Bacteroidales bacterium | reverse complement strand
GAAAAGATTGAGTAGTCATTTTTCTATACCCTGATTTTTGTTCCTCACACTCAAACTGCCCGCTTTTGCGGGAAACGTAGTGAATAAAAAAAGTAAAAGCCCTTGCGGCTTGAGCATAAAATAAACCTGTCCGGTTTTTTCCGGGCACCAATGATTCTTATGATAATAATTTAGCAACACCAATATTGAAGTGTGCTACATAGGTGACGTTCTTGTTGACCCTTGTTCTTCTTTTTACAAGATTAGATTCCTCCAACGCTTTTTCCACAGGGTAATTGCCTTCGTAAGACTTTCTTTTGCATTCTCAACAGCATCTTCATTTGGCATATATCGTATTTTTAAACCGATAATTCAAACCGATGGAGAAAAAGTGAGGGGCCCCCACGGATAATTCAAAATTTGCCCCGATGTTATCGGTGAAATGTCCCTGGGCACCAAAAAGGACAAGTTGCGGAGCAAAAACGACGACCTCTGAAAAACTCGTTACATCTCCTGTTCCGGTGGCACTAGCCAGGTCGAAAAGCGCTCCTGCAATACTCGAAAATTTTACAAAAGACAATATGCCAATTGTTTACATTTCGTGTAACCTTTGTGATGTTACTCACTCCCACAAGCCTGTCCACATGCTGTTCGTGAAGGTTCACGATGTTTCCTGCTGGCTGAATCCTGGCTTTTTACACAGCCCCTTTAATTATATGGTTTGCAATCCAATCTCCAACTTCTGAGGTTTTGGATGGATTTTCTTTGGTAATATCCTCGGTCATAATCCCACTGTCAAGAGATGCGAATACAGCCTGCTTAATGACTTCAGCTTCTTCAAGTAAATTTAGCGATTCAATCATCATTCCTGCCGATAAAATGGTTGCAAGCGGGTTGGCTATGTTTTTACCCGAAGCCTGCGGATACGATCCATGAATGGGTTCAAAAACCGATGTATTGATGCCAATGGATGCCGAGGGTAACATTCCAAGTGAGCCGGTAATTACCGATGCTTCGTCTGAAAGGATATCACCAAACAAATTTTCGGTCAACATAATATCAAAGCGCGTTGGCCACTGGATAATTTGCATGGCTGCATTGTCAACAAACATATATTCTACTTCTACTTCCGGGTAATCTTTGGCTATTTCCTGTACAAGTTCCCTCCATAGTCTTGATGTGGCAAGAATGTTGGCTTTGTCAATAGCTGTAACCTTTTTTTTTCTTTTCATGGCATAATCGAATGCAAGCTTTGTGATGCGGGTTACTTCTTCCCTGGTATACACACATGTATCAAAAGCCGTATCTCCATTTTCTGACCGCCCCCTTGGTTCACCAAAATAGATGCCACCGGTAAGTTCCCGGACAACAATAAAATCAGCACCTTTGACCAAATCCTGTCGTAATGGCGATTTGTGAAGCAGAGACGGAAAAGTAGTTACAGGCCTTAAATTAGCGAACAGGCCCAGTTTTTTCCGCATTGCCAATAGTCCTTGTTCAGGTCGTATCTTTGCTTTTGGATCATTATCGTATTTGGGGTCTCCAATAGCGCCAAAAAGAACGGCGTCAGACCGCATGCAAAGATCGTGGGTTTCTTCAGGATAAGGATTGCCGGTTGCATCAATAGCCGCAGCACCTACAAGTGCATTTTCAAAATTAAATGTATGATTGTATTTTTCACCAATGGCATACAATACTTTTACAGCCTGTTCAATAATTTCTGGCCCGATTCCGTCACCGGGAAGGGTGGCAATTGTGTAATTCATTTATAATTAGAAATTTATAGGTTATTGTTCTCAATAATATTTAACATTTTCAAAGTTGCTTTGATGGCTGCAACCGTTTGGTCGGAATCCAACCCACGGGTTTTAAACTGTTTTCCCATTTCCCATGTAATTAATGTTTGTACAAGCGCATCTGTTTTTCCGCCCGGGGGAATGGACACCGAATAATCTATGAGTCGTGGAAAGGTTTTGTCGAGGCTTTCATAAATTTTCCTTAGGGCTTTCATAAAGGCATCGTACTGGCCGTCTCCGGCGGCGCTTTCTTCGTATTCTTTTTTATTTATTTTAATTTTTAAACTTGCAACGGGTCGAAGTCCGTTGGCAACCGAAAGGGAAAAATTTTTTATTTGTATTTTTTCATCAATGGACTTGCTGCGTAATACATCGGATATGATGTAAGGCAAATCTTCCTGTGTTACGGTTTCTTTTTTATCTCCCAGTTCAATGATGCGTTGGGTTACTTTACGCATGGATGCTGCATCAAGCTCAATGCCCATTTCTTCAAGGTTTTTTTGGATGTTGGCCTTGCCCGATGTTTTTCCAAGAGCATAAGAGCGCTTGCGGCCAAACCTTTCAGGAAGCAAGTCATTGAAATAAAGGTTCTTCTTATTATCGCCATCGGCATGGATACCCGCGGTTTGGGTAAATACATTATCTCCAATCAATGGTTTGTTTGCAGGGATTCGTATTCCGGAGTATGATTCGACCATCTTGCTTACAAAATTTAATTTTGATTCTTCAATGGACATTTCATAATTAAAATGGTCTCTCACAATGGCAATGACACTGGATAATGGTACATTACCCGCTCGTTCACCCAGACCGTTAACAGTTGCATGGAGGCTGAAAATACCAGCTTTTAAAGCGGCAAAAACATTTGCAGAAGCCAGGTCGTAATCGTTGTGTGCATGAAAATCAAATAATAGATCTGGATAACGTTCAACAACTTCTCTCAGAAACTGGTATGTTTCATCCGGATTTAAAATTCCAAGGGTATCGGGTAACATGAAACGGTTTATATTTTCATCTTTCAATCCATCAATTACCTGAAAGACATATTCTTTGGAATTTCGCATGCCGTTTGACCAGTCTTCAAGGTATAAATTCACAATCATGTTATTTTCACTGGCCAGACGAACGGAATCCTTGATGTTTTCAATATGTTCTTCCGGTGTTTTTCTCAACTGGTGCATAACATGATTCAATGATCCCTTTGTAAGAAGGTTCAATACCTTGCATCCGGCTTCTTTCATCCAGTTTATGGATGATGTGCCGTCAACAAAACCCAATACTTCAATGCGGTCCAGTTTACCCTGGTCAGATGCCCATTTGCATATTTTATTTACTGCCTCAAATTCTCCTTCTGAAACCCTTGTTGATGCCACCTCAATACGATCTACATTGAGGTCGTCTATCAGCAACTTGGCCATGCTTAGTTTTTCATCCGGTGTAAAAGATACTCCGGATGTCTGTTCCCCGTCCCTCAGGGTTGTATCCATTAAGTTGATTTTCATGTGTTTAAAA
>CAZAMT010000397.1:0-3319 GCA_964486145.1 uncultured Bacteroidales bacterium | reverse complement strand
TTTTATTTTACCGAACGGTGGCTAAACTGTTATTTTTTTATGGTAAATTACACTAGTCCAATGAAATATAAAATAATAAGTGAATGAACATATACATCAAAACCCATTTAGCCATAGGTATTTACATTCTCATACACTTTTTTTCGTGCAGCACCAATAATACAGATGATCTGTATGAAAATTTTAAAGATCCTCCTTCTGAAGCAAAGCCCTTTGTCCGGTGGTGGTGGAATGGCAACAAGTTAACCCCGGGAGAAATCCGCCGGGAAATTAGGGTCATGAAGGAAGCAGGCATCGGAGGATTTGAAATTAACCCCATTGAAATGCCCGGGCATGGCAAAGATGTGGGAATTGAATCGCTGCGGTACTTAAGCCCGGCCTGGAATGATGCGATTGTAACTGCAATTGATGAGGCACATAAGCAGAAATTACTTGTAGACTTAATTATTGGTTCAGGCTGGCCGTTTGGCGGAGATTTTATGGACCGGCAACATACCATCCAGGGGATTGGATTAACCATTATTGATTTGGAAGGCCCGGTGATATTTGAAACAACGATTGACAGCATCATGAAAAAACCGGGCAGAGCGCGCGATCGTTATGAAAATGCTTTTCCTCCCGAGTTGTTCATGCTAAAACTTGTTCCAGTGGATATCAGCCACAAAGGAGAAATCATAGATGTCAAGGAACAAGTTAATGATAATGGCAGGTTAAAAATTACCGTTCCAACCGGGGAGTATAAACTCTATGTTGGTACCTGGCAGCAGGGCTTCCGTGAAGTGATGCACGGAACTCCGGGTGCCGATGGCCCGGTAATGGATCATTTCAACAAGGAAGCGGTTCAGGCATACCTTACCCATTTTTCGGATATGCTTTCAAAAGCCCTTCAGGGAGAGCTTGGAGAACACATCCGGTCGCTATTCTGCGACAGCATTGAACTTTCAGGTGCCAATTGGTCAAATAATTTCACGTATTACTTCTTTGAAAAATTCGGTTACCGGATTGAACCTTATCTGCCTTTTGTTCTCTATGACCCCTTTGAAGGATACTCCGGAGAGATTGTTAATCGTGCTGATCCACAATTTGCGGATACCATCAGGAGGGTAAGGTACGATTATAACCGGGCCCTCGCCGATATGTACCTGGAAAATTTTGTTGAAACATTTCATGAATGGAGCAATGAAAATGGTTGCCAAAGTCGTTATCAGGCATATGGAATGCCATGGCACATTGATATTTCAAAAGGAAACATGATTCCGGATATTCCTGAAAGCAACAACTGGCTGTTCTCTGACCCATATTATCACGGATTTCATACATGGAATAAGTATGCATCATCAGGAGGACATCTCGCGGGAAAGTCAGTCATCAGTTCTGAAGCAATGACCAACACCCGTGGTGTATTTATAACCACGCTGGATCAAATAAAGCGTGCAGATGATTTTAATTTTATTTGCGGGATCAATCATTCGGTGTTACATGGTTATAATTATTCACCGCCGGAAGCTGGTTTTCCGGGGTGGATAAGGTTTGGGAGTTACTTTAGTGAGCAAAACACCTGGTGGCCTTTTTTTAAACTTTGGTCTGTATACAATGCAAGGCTTTCATCCGTATTTCAAAATTCACAGGCAGTGTCTGATGTTGCCATTCTTGCACCCCAGGCTGACATCTGGAGCAACAAGGGCTTGGTTCGTGGTGCATTTCAACTCACACCATGGTATTGTCATCAATTATGGAAACCCATAAACAACCTGGGCTCAAATTCGGATTATATTCATGAAAATATCATACAGCAGGCATCATTTGAAAATGGGGAAATGAAATTCGGGCAAATGAAATACAAACTGATTATTCTTTGCGATACCAAAAGCTTGTATCCGGAGACGATAGACGCTTTGAATGTTTTTATGAAAGACGGAGGTAAAGTTGTATTCATTGGTGAATTGCCAATGCGTTCACCTTCTTTAAAAAATGCTGAGGAAAACAATGAAAAAGTAAGACAGGGGTTTGAAAAACTGTCGGCCAATAGCCGTTTCATTCATGTGGAAGCCCCAATTGAAGGATCCCCCTTATGGGATTGGACGAAAACCATTCTCAATAAAACCGGACATATACCAAACATCGAAATTGCCAAGCCTGCGGATAGTTTGTATCATATTGCTTATGAAAAAGATAACAGGAAGATATATTTTTTTGTCAATGAAAGCTTTACACAGGAAATTTTGACGGATGTGAAATTTAATAATTCAAATAACCTTACACCCTGGGTTTGGGAACCTGAAACCGGTGAACGGTACATCTACCCGTTCAGAGAAAATGAAGAGCGGATTGATTTACACTTAGAACCTGGTGAATCATTGCTACTTGTATTTGATGAAAAAGCCGGTGGTAAACAATGGGAAAAACAGCTACCCGGCGATTCAAAGGTTGCAAAGATTGAAGGTCCCTGGAAAATTGAGTTTCAACATCACAATGGCAGCATTTTTAATCGGAATTGGGATGATTTGATCAATTTAAAAAGCACTGAAGACAGTATGCTGCAAACATTTGCCGGTACAATGGTTTATCAAACATCTTTCAAAACAGGGAAAAATACCAATGTAACTGTTGATTTAGGGGCTGTTTATGATATTTCCGAATTGCGAATCAACGATTCATTGGTGGGGACCAAATGGTATGGAAAACATATTTACAAGGTGCCTGAACAATTTTTGCTTCCGGAAAATTCGCTTGAGATAAAAGTTGTTACCGTACTAAATAATTACACCAGGTCATTAGGGGATAATCCAACCGCTCAACGTTGGGCAGGGAACCATGAGCTTGTAAATGCAGGACTGGTTGGGCCGGTTAGACTGGAATTTGAGTTAACAGACAGTCCTTAGTTCAAAATCAGGTGTAACAACTTGTAGTAAGTATAAAAAATGCGGATTCCAGTTCCATACACATTCAATATCATCAAACATTATCTCACAGGCGCCAGAGAGTTATGCAGAAAGGCAGCAAAAAGTAAAGAGCAAGAACATCAGTTTTTAGAAGAAATGAATAAAACCGGAAGTAATTTACTGGATGTATATACCGGTAATCTTGAATTACAGGATATAACCAAGGATATTTCAGGTCAATTGAAAAAGCTGAACGCGTACTCCAGGGAAGGATTAAATAAACATTTGAAAAACAAGGAATATATTGTTTTGAAAATAATAGATGAATCCCATTGGATTGTCCGGATAGGAAACGATGAGAATCGTTATATACACATACATCCCGGACGCACCGGCAAGCATGTAAAAAGGTTCCATTCCAATGCCTGGAAGACGGC
>CAZAMT010000396.1:0-3321 GCA_964486145.1 uncultured Bacteroidales bacterium | reverse complement strand
TCATAAATTAATATTATAACTTATGAATAGGGCAGGTTAGAAAAGTCTGTTGTAAACGACGGGCTTGCAAAATCTTTTCCGGAAGTCGAGTTTGAAGAAAGTGATATAGAATTAGACCATGCAGGGGACCTAAATTACATTGGCAAAGTCGGTGACAAAACATTTGGTATTCAAATAAAGCCAATTACATCAAATTCAAATTTTTGAAATCATCAATTTAACATTGTTGCATAATACTGGTATCTTTCTGTTATTTCCCTGACATATCTTGTTGGTTCTTCACCCCTGCAATAGCCGTATTTTACAATTTCATCATTATAAAATTCAGGATGCGATTTCATCAAAAGGTAATATTCCACATGATCGTCCCACTGGTCAGGGTCACGTTTAAATTTTTGTGTAAGGTTTCTTGCATCTGTTACATGTCCGGGACCGGCGTTATAGGAAGCCAGGATAAATTTCTGACGCATCAGGCTGTCAGGAATTTGTTTCCAGTAATCTGATAAATATCGAAGATAGGCAGTCCCGGCTTTCAGGTTTTCTTCAGGATTCTGCAAATCGTTTACTCCAAAGCTTTTGGCAGTGCCTGGTAACAATTGCATTAAACCAACTGCACCGGCCCACGATCGCGTCTTCGGGTTAAAGTTCGATTCCTGGTAAATCAATGAAGCCAGCAACCGCCAGTCCCAACCAATTTCAGACGCATACTTTTTTATGATATCATCATATTTTGAAATTCGATTCCCGGTTCTTGAGAAAAATTCACTTTTGATTCGTTTTTTAAATGCCTTTTTGTTTTTAAAGTACTTATTATAGATCACGTTATATTTTGTTGAACCCCTTATTTCATTGATCCAATTATTTACCGCTGCATGCAGTTCCGGTGAATTTTTTCTTACTGCCCACGCGATTTGCTGTGGGAAGCTAACATCGGTTTCAACGTCCAATATTGGGTAATAGGTCTGATTGAGCAATGCAATGTTTTGATCTGCAATGGTATATTTGATATCATTATCGGCTACCATTTTCATAATTTCCTCAGTTACAAAATTGCTTGGTGCCAAAACGATGATAATATCGCCTCCAATTTCTTCTGACAAATTTTGCATGCGTTCGTAATACGCTGTGTTTAAACGAACATGTACCGGCTTTCCTATAAGTTCTATCGGGTTTCGTATGAGTTGATCATCAATGTTGTGCCGTTTCATTCTACGCCAGTTTTCGGGTTTGCGCTGCACAAGTACCTGTTTGGTTAGGGTATGATAATCAGTAAATAACAAATATTCTTTCCGTTCTTTGGTTATTGTCAGATTATGGGCGATAATGTCTCCTGCACCGGTGTTTAACATAGTAACAAGCCTGTCAAGATTCTCGGCTATCTGAATTTCAAGCTCCAGTTCAAGGTAATCTGCCAGCCAGCGCAGGAGCTCATATTCAAAACCCATGAGTTGTCCGCGGTAAATAAAAAAGCTGGTTGAACTGTAACTGGTAATGGCGGTCAGTGCTCCTTTTTCTTTGATTTCAGGAAGGTCAATTTCAACCTGGCTTTCAAGTACCTGTTTTTGATAGGCTATGGTATCTTTTACATTGTCTTCCTGTGCATTTTCAGTTTGACCCTTATGTTTACAAGAACTAAAAATGATTGATAAAAGGATTAATCCATAAAAATGTAATTTCATAAGAACAAGTCTTTCCATTCAGTATGTAAAACAGAATTCTATTGTCTTTGTTAAATGCAGATGTTTTACCTGGAGCCAGAATTACTGACAAAACTAATTTTCTTACTATCCGGTGACCAGTTGGGAACATTCATGGTTCCCTGCCCCCCGTAAACATAACCGATTACTTTGGGTTCTCCACCAGGATAGGGCATTATTCTCAAATAAATGTTCTTGTAAAAGGGATGATCATTAGAAGACACCTCAGGCATGTAGGATAAA
Organism: uncultured Bacteroidales bacterium; assembly: GCA_964486145.1. GTDB lineage: Bacteria > Bacteroidota > Bacteroidia > Bacteroidales > JAAAOM01 > CAZAMT01. The sequence continues at coordinate 1,381 of CAZAMT010000396.1, read as the reverse complement.
AACGCTATCCATTTACCGTCAGGAGAGATGTGCGGGAACCAGTCGTTGTATTCATCAAAGGTAATTTGTTCCTGCGCGGAACCATCTGGTTTCATTCGCCAAATTTGCATGGTGCTGGTGCGATTTGAATTGAAATATATAAAGTTGCCGTCCGGACTGTATTCGGAACCATCATCCAGTCCATCTGCAGCAGTAAGCCTTACTTCGTTACCTCCTTCAACGGGAATCTTATAAATATCATAATTCCCTTCACGCCCGCCAGTATAGGTTAACCACTTGTTATCAGGTGACCAGCCGTGAAGGTATGAAGGCCCTTTTGGAGTTACCAGTTTTGGGGTACCACCCTCCGATGGCAGCACATAAATGATCGATTTACCATCATGATCTTTGCTGTGATGACTTATTCCCAGCCATTTTCCATCAAAAGACAGTACGTGATCATTGTTATTGTTGACAGCAAACCCGGTGTTTACCCTGGTGGGATTATTGTTTTTCAGGGAAAAATTAAATAGTAAACCATCATGATTGTAAATCAGGGCTGAATTGTCAGGCCGCCAGTTAGGTGCCTGAATGGACTGTGGATGTTGATAGATTATTTTTCGATGTCCGGATGTTACATCCATGATTTCGAGGTTACTACCCAAAAAATCCTGGTAAGGAATCAAATCCTTACCCGCGGGGACAACGATACGTGTATTGGTAAACAATGCTTCTTCCAGAACTACCTCATTGTGTGAACATACAAACAATCCGACATACACCTTATCACCAAGATCAAGTTCGATTTCCTGCTTTTCCTGAAATGGTTCACCAAAATGAGCTACCTGCATGGAGATTTTATTTCCGGAACGGGTTAATTGGATCATATCCGGGCCACTTGCTTCAGATTTCACTTCATGCATCATTTCACCTTTGTTCGATCTGTATTGTAAGGATGTTAAACCATCGCCATGGACCGTGGCGCTGGCATGGGCTGCATTGTTTTCAAGATTTTTACGGATCATCCATCCGGCTTTGCGATGGGGATCGACTCCTTCACCATTGAATCGCATTTGGGTTCTTAAGATAAAATCACCTGTAATTTTACGGTAGACAAAATGAAATTCATCACTGTTAAACCAAATATTTTTACCGCAACCCCGAACGGTATATGATTGTTCTGATTCATCGTATTGCACCGAACCGGTATGCTTCACATTCCCGATATCTTTGTTTTTTTCAAATAGTTTTGACCGGGGTGCCTGGGCTGAAGATTGGAAGGGTAAGTTCATAAACAATAAAATCAATAAAACCGGAATAAATATATTGTTACAAGAAGGTTTCATAATAAACGATAGTTGGTTAGCCTCTTTAATTCATAAATATATGCTAATAAACTGTT
>CAZAMT010000395.1:0-3322 GCA_964486145.1 uncultured Bacteroidales bacterium | reverse complement strand
TAAAAATATGCTTTTCTATCATGCTGCTTACAGCAATTAATCACTCACCAAAAATTCATATCTGCCTGATGGCACTTCATAAATGGCTTTATTATTATCAACAGCAATAAAAGTTATATCATCTGTTCCCGCCCCTTCACCATTTTCCAACAAGATGCTAAAATCTTCCGTAATTTTTTGACCGGTTTTAAATGGAATGTGAATTTCTGCTCTTGTATTTGGAGGTATGTTTAGCAACAAATTGAATTTATCTTCTTCTTTATTCCACTGGCTTTTGATCATCCCATAAGAGGTTTGCACTTCCCCCCTCACCCATGTTAAATCGCCGGCAGGCATCGGTGCTATAATACTCTTTTTAAATCCCGGAAATGCTTCAACAGGCCTGATTCCTGCCAAATATCCAAAAAACCATTCGCCAACACTTCCATAAGCAAAATGGTTTCGAGAGTTCATTCCCTGTGGAGGTTCCGTGTTGCTGTTCCATAGTTCCCACATGGATGTAGCCCCGTTTTCAACCATATAGCCCCATGATGGATAACTTGTTTGATTGGCTACGGCATAAGCGAGTTCATGGTAACCATTGTCGCTCAATACAGGCAATAAATACGGAGTTCCTAAAAACCCTGTTGTGAGATGCGTATCTCTTGCCACCACATTGTTTTTTACATTTTCAATGATTTGCTTCCGGATGTCATCCCCCGCTATTCCAGTCATGAGAGGAAGCAGATTGGCAGTTTGTGTTCCGCCTTCGTAATTCATTTTATCCCTGTCGAGGTACTTATCATTGTAGGCAGTCGCTATGTTCTCAGCAAGGGTGGAATAATACTCAGCATCTTCTGTTTTTCCAAGAATTCCGGCCATTTTTGCAAGCAACTGACTGCTGTAATTGAAATAAATGCCTCCAATCGGCTTGGTTGGTGACGGCACTACTGCAACCCAGTCACCATATCCTCCCCAGTCTGTATCGCCCCATTCGTAAATGTAGTTCTCACTTTCCCTTTCCATGTAGTCAACCCAGGCTTTCATACCATCGTAATTTTCTTCCAGAATGCGGGTGTCACCATAAAAAACATAATTTTGCCATGGAACAATTACGGCGGCATCACCCCAACCGGGCTTCGATGGTCCATCAACCACAATCGCGGGATTCACATCGTAAACCCATCCTTCGGGTTCCTGGCAATCGATAATGTCTTTTTCCCATTTTGACCAGAACGAGGGCATGTACATATTGTAATTAGCCGTAGGTGCAAATATCTGGGCATCGCCCATCCAGCCAAGCCTTTCATCCCGTTGCGGGCAGTCGGTAGGGACACTCATTAAATTGCCCCGTTGGCCCCAGGTTATGTTTGTCCATATTTTATTTATCAGTGGATTAGAACAAGCAAATGAACCATTGAAAGGGACATTGGTATGAAATACTTCTCCTTTCAGGGTTGATTGATCCGGTGTGCCTGAGAGTCCTTCTACCTGGACATACCTAAAACCGTGGTACGTAAAATCGGGAGCCCATTGCTCCTCTCCCCCACCTTTCAAAATATATGTATCTGTTGCCTTTGCCATTCGGAGATTCTCCTGGGCAACAGTACCATCATCATGCAACAATTCAGCAAAGCGCATAACAATGCGTTGACCTGCCTCTCCATTCACAGTCAGTCTGGATCTGCCAACAATGTTTTGTCCAAAATCGAACACGTATATCCCCGGATGTGGTTCCGTAATGCCTTTTGCTTCAAGAATTTCGGTTACCTCTATCGTGGGCATTTGCTGGGCAACCAATCTGCTGTTTTCATTGATGATTGCAACATTTTTCCAGTTTTCATCATCGTAACCGGCTTCGTTCCAACCGTCTTCATGGATGCGGGCATCGTAGGTTTCGCCGTGGTAGATGTGATTGTAAATTATGGGTGTATTATTGTATTTCCAACTCTCATCAGTAGCAATGATTTCAGTTTCACCAGTCTGATAGGTAATTCGAATCTGAGCCAGGAAACGCAATGGGCCGTTGCTGTAAATACTTGCACCATCCCAGCCAAGACCACTACTCCACCACATGTTTCCGAGCAATCCGGCAAACGCATTGTTACCCTGTTTAATCAATCCCGTAACATCATAGGTTTGATATTGCACTTTCTCAGGATAATGTGTCCAGCCCGGTGTTAAAATATCATTTCCAACCCGCTTTCCGTTGATAAAAAACACATAATTTCCAAGTCCGGATACATAGGCACGGGCGCTCTTTATTTTTTTTTCGAGTGAGACGTCTTTTCGCAATGCAATAGATGCAGGCGCTTCTGTGAACTCCATTTCCTTTGCCCACTTACCTTCATAAAATGTTGCCACAATTTTTGATTCGGACCAGCTCAGATCATCCATTTCTTTCATTTTCCAGTGCTCAAATTGCTGACGCGTATTTCTGCATGCTTCATCAGAAACGATTGTTGTTGTATCTCCATTATCATCAATCAGTTGAATGCTAAATACCAGGCCTGCCTCCTTCTTATCAGTCATGGCATTAATAGCAAGCACATTTTCTCCCTGATGCAGAAATGGTGTAAGGTTATGACTGTATAGTTTACCTGCAGTGCCGCCTCTGCCGATATATTTATTGTTAAGGTGGGCATTAAACTGTTTGTATGCTGTGATATTTAATATCGCTTGTTTTATGAGTTGTGGATTTTCAACCTGGAATTTTTTTCGGAAATAAACCGGTTTATTCGGTGTTGCTGCTGTTTTGGACCAGATCCAGTTACCTGGAATTTCAGGTTCCGGATTTGATATTTCGTTACCAATCCATTTTGCTTTCCAGTCAGCGTTGTTAAGCAATCCGGTTTCCCACCAGGCAGGTGAACTAAATGCTGAAGATCTGTCTTCGTGATTCCAAATCCTCACCGCCCAATAATAACGGGTAGAGGATTCCAGAACCGGGCCTCCATAATTTATCAGGTGCGATTTCCCGGAATCCACTTTTCCGGAGTTCCACACATCTGCCTGGTCGGGGCTTAATCGTTTGAGGTCTGTTGCTACAATTATTTGATAGGCTGTTTGCCTCGATCCCCTGATCGTATCGCCCAGTTGCCAACTAAGTTTAGGTACACTCACATCAGTGCCAAGGGGATTATCCCTGAATTCGCATTGCAAATGTATTGGTTGATTTACTTTATTCTGATTACATGAGAAACAGAGAGAAAGAAATAAAAGGAACGGTAGAGTATTAAAAAAGTATTTCATTTGACCTGGTTTTAGTCTTATTAATTATTAAATTATTTACAATCGACTGTTTCAAGTAATAAAAGTAAAAAAAATATAATTTCCCAATAGG
>CAZAMT010000394.1:0-3344 GCA_964486145.1 uncultured Bacteroidales bacterium | reverse complement strand
GAAAATGCCCTGAGTGTAGGAGCAGAGGTAACGGAATTAACAAATAATACAAATATTGAACACATCTTATCGGAACAATACCCGGGTGCAGTTGATTTTCGAAAAACAGAAATCCGGGAAAATTACGAAGCCAACTGTATAAACGAGAAACTGGAAACGCTCAAATCGATTATCCTGAAAGGCCGGTTTGGTGTAGCTGAAAATGGAGCAGTATGGTTGGATGAATCAAATTTCCCCAACCGTTTAATACCATTTATTACAGAACACCTGATTCTTCTTTTACCCAAAAAGAACCTGGTGTCAACGATGCATGAAGCGTACAAATTAATTTCTAAAACCGATTACGATTTCGGTGTATTCATTTCCGGGCCTTCCAAAACGGCGGATATTGAGCAGAGTTTGGTGTATGGGGCACATGGGGCAAAAGTTTTTCATATTCTGTTTTTTTAAATGCTATTTATAAAATAGTTGCATTCTTATCAATTTAAAAAAAAGCCAAGATAAAGCCGCATTGTTTTTTTGCTTGTCTTTATCCTGCATTTTTTCCCCTGGCGTGGCAGGAAATTATGTAATTTATTTCTTTACTAACGTCGGTACAGGTTGCAGCCTTGCCTGAGCCAATAATGACTTATGAGGCTACGAGTCTAATCAAATAAATGGATGAGTTATGGGGTCGTTGGTCATTGCAAACCAATTGAATGTTGGCAGCTCTGCTTTTTTTATCGGGAATTCATTACCTCTTTTGCAATTACTATTTCAAATTATTATTTTTATCGAAATAAACCCTAAAATTTATGAAAATTATTTCGGCGTTACTCGCTGTAGGTTTCTTTACATTTCCTGTGATTGGACAACCGCAAAATCATACTTATACTAAGCAACATCTGCAAAGTCTGCGTATTCCGGTTGGTGGCATTGGCTCAGGCAACCTGCTTCTAAGTGGGCGGGGCAACATCGAGTTTATTGAGGTTTTCAACCGGCCTAACCGGCAACGAAGGTTGGAGAAAACATTTTTTGCCCTTTGGCTGAAAGAAGAAGGCATGACACCGGTGAGTAAATTACTTGAAAGAGAGCTTTTTCCTCCTTACAACGACATTAATCACAAGTATGTGAGTGGACTGCCCCGTATGCAGGAAGCTACCCTGGTCAATCACTACCCAAAACTTAACTGGCAATTTCAGGATGATCAGGTTCCATTACATATTCAACTGGAAGTCATCAATCCATTTGTCCCATTAGATGTAGAAGCCAGCAGTTATCCGGCCTGCAAATTTGCCTGGAGATTTGAAAACCCGACCAATCAAATAATTGAGGGGGCAATTGCCCTGGCCATGGAAAACCCGATTGAATCAGATTCCCTGATTAATGAATATATCGACCAAAGCGACTGGAAAGGAGTTGTCTTTCGACCAAAAGGTGAAAATGTACCGGATAATTTCCAGGGAAACTTTTTAATGAGCACCACTGCCGGCCATGTGGAAGCACAAACCCATTGGTTCCCTGGTACCTGGCGTGATGAAGCACATATTTTTTGGGACGATTTCAGTGAAGATGGTCATTTGGAAGAAAAAAAAGAAAAATGGCAAACCAGCTACTTTCCCACTTCTTACAATAAATCCACCCACCGCATGGCAAGTCTCCTGGTACCATTTAAATTGAACCCGGGAGAAAAGATTAGCATACCATTTTACCTAACCTGGTATTTTCCGCAACGGGTTTTTACCGCCAGTGAAGTTTTTGGACAAGAGGATGCCATTGGACAGGTTTTTAAAAATCATTATGCATCAAGATTTACCAATGCTGAAGATGTATTACAGCAATACCTGACAGTGGAAGCCGAATTGATAAGAAAAACCCAGGCCTTTACTGAGGCTCTGCTCAACAGTTCCTATCCTGATTACCTGATGCAGACATTAAATACTACCATGGCCAATTTGGTTTCGCCACTTCTGCAGGTAACAGAAAATGGAGCAGTACATGGTTTTGAAGGCGTGCTTGACAATGGCTGGTGTTGCCCCGGCACCTGTACTCATGTATGGAATTATGAACAAACACTGGCCGCTTTATTTCCTTCCCTGGAAAGGAAAATGAGAGAAATTGAGTTCCTGCACAACACGTTTGAAGATGGCTTTCAAACCCATCGGTCCATTATTCCACCGGGAGATTATTATTTCAATGGACCTGCTGCAGCAGACGGTCAAATGGGAACCATTGTGCGAGCTTACCGCGAATGGCGGATCAGTGGTAATGATCGATGGCTGGAAGAAATTTGGCCAAAGGTAAAATTGGCGCTGGAATTTGCCTGGACAGGAAGTGGTGAACCGTCTCGTGCAAAAGCAGGTGCCCACCAACAGGCATGGGATCCGCAGAAAATCGGTATGTTATCTGGTGAGCAGCACAATACCTACGACATCAATTTTTACGGTCCCACATCCATGACTACCTCCATTTATCTTGCCGCACTGAAGGCAGGTAGCGAAATGGCCCGGGCTATGGGTGATAAGAAAGCAGCCCGGGAGTATAAAAAGATTTATGAAAATGGGGCCCAACGGATGGTCGACTCCCTCTGGAATGGTAACTATTTTATACAGATCATTGACAAAGAGAAAATACCCAAGTATCAATACGGCAATGGCTGCTTGTCAGATCAATTATTAGGGCAATACCTGGCCTTCATTTCCGGATTAGAGTACATTGCTGAAAAAGAAAAGGTAGACCAGGCTTTACAGGCGGTTTTTAAAAATAACTTTATCCCCAACTTGCGGGATTTTCATAATGTGCAGCGGGTTTACGGGCTCAATGAAGAAGCCGGTGTAGTGCTTTGCACCTGGCCCCAGGATGACCGACCAGCCTTACCGTTTGTGTATGCTGATGAAATCTGGACGGGCGTGGAGTACCAGGTAGCAGCATCGCTGATTTATACCGGAAAAGTGAAGGAAGGCTTGCAAATAGTAAAGGCTGTGCAGGAACGGTACGATGGTTTTAAACGGAACCCATTTGAACACGTGGAATCGGGAGTTCATTATGCCCGTTCACTGGCTTCCTGGTCGGTGATGCAGGCATTAGCAGGTTTTGATTATGATGGACGAAATCAGGTGATGACTTTTAATCCCAAAATTGCTACTGATAATTTTCAAACATTTTGGTCCACAGCCGAAAGCTGGGGTACGATTTCCATTGAGCCAAATCAATTAAAAATCAGCGTGTTGCATGGAAAATTACAAATCAGGGAATTAAAGGTTGGTCCTGGTAGAATTAAAAAATGGAAAGAGGTACAAATTATTCGGGAAAATGAAGAACTTAAACATGTTGGTCAACTTTAACCCAAATTGAGCGATTACGCT
>CAZAMT010000393.1:0-3361 GCA_964486145.1 uncultured Bacteroidales bacterium | reverse complement strand
GCCTTTGTGGGAAAAACAAATATCATGAACATTCCAGAAATTCAATATGCAGATATTTACACACTTAGCATTGACCAATTCAGGAAGATGGACTACCTGGCTGTTGAAAAATATAAAATATCCATAGAATTGATGATGGAGAATGCCGGCTTGCATCTGGCACATTTAGTTGCCGGTATTAAACCAGGAGGTGGCAATATTTCTATTGGAACAGGAACCGGAAACAATGGCGGAGGTGGCCTGGTTGCAGCGAGACGTCTGGCCGGATGGGGTTATAACGTTTACCTTGACATTCCGGATAAAAACCTGCGGGAATTGCCCCGTTTACAATTTGAAAGAGCACTGGCCTGTGGCGCAATTGTTGAACATACAACATCTCCGGATGTCTTTATTGATGCATATCTCGGTTTTTCACAACGCTTTCCTTTACCTCAAAAGCTCTCAGAAGTGCTTAGTAATGTAAATAATCTGAATTGCACCAAAATTTCACTCGACCTGCCAACCGGTTTTAACAAATCAACCGGTAGTTCAGAATTTGTTCCCGATTGCATTCTCACCCTTGCAGCCATGAAAACAGAATTGAAAAAATCAATGGCAGATGTTGATATTTACATTGCCGATTTAGGGCTACCTGCGAGTATTTATAGGGAATTTGGAATAAAACAACCAAATGGTTTTAGCAAATCCGGTATTATAGCAGTTAACCTTACGTAATAAATCTAAAAAATTTACGCTCAATGAAGGTGACTTTGAAACAAACTCAGAGGGTACCATGGAAATAAGAATCTGGAATGTTGGATTGTTGAAAAGAAAAGAAACTTTTGAAAAGGATCCTCCGTTATTTTAGTATTACAACTTCCCAATAAACTATTGAAGTAATGCAAAATATTAATAATGATGCTTTTTCTTAATGAATTACTTAGTTTAAGATAATCATGATTACATCTGAATTTAATTTTAAAATTGGTATTCTGGAAGTGGTTTATTCAGGCAATATAATACTTCCCGATTTAATTGAATTTGGTGATAAAATTTTTTCAGACCAAAGTCTTCCGCGTCAATTGTTAATTCTGACAGATGTTACGAATGCTACGTATCATCTAAGCAATGAAGATTTTGAAACGGTTTTAAAAAACATTAAAAAACACCTTTCAGCATTTGAATATATCAAGGGTGCCTTTATTCAGGCTAAACCCAGGGAAACAGCCTATTCCATGTTACTTTCCGAAAAGAACCCTGTAAAAAACTATATGCGGGGTGTATTCTCTACACGGGATGCTGCTGAAAAATGGCTGCTTAGTGGATAATGTTATTGAATTAATCTTTATGCTCTTTTTGTCTTTATGGGAGAAAGTCTGTTTCCCACTAAGCCACTAAAGGTCATAAAGAAATACTCCATAAAGCAAAAAAAATGTGATCTTTGTGCCTTTGCAGGAAATAAAAAGCGCCCTTACAAACCATTTAGGCCATTATTCCTGTCAGGAATCCTTTCTTTTCCGACTATCTATTCAAAACAGTTTATTATGAACAGAGTTTTATTGATGCTGCTATTTGCAGCACATATTTCAATAGCATGTGCCCAGGAAAATCAATACAAGAACATTAGTTCCACTGAATTCAACATACATATTAGAGCCGAACCCGGAACTATACTGGATGTGCGTACACCTTCGGAGTATGCCAACGGGCATATTGCTGACGCTGGGCAGTTGAATTTTTATGCCTTTGATTTTAATCAAAAGCTATTGCTTTTACCCAAAAACCAGCCGGTTTACCTCTATTGCAACACGGGCTGGCGGAGCAGACGGGCAGCCGAAACCCTGACTGAAAACGGGTACAAACAGGTTTATAACCTTGAAAAAGGCATCATGGAATGGAACCTCGAAAACCTGCCGGTGGTAATTGAACCCAATGCAAAGCCTGACGAGGTAAACAAAATGGAACCAGATGAGTTTCATGCGCTCACTCAATCGGGTAAGCCTGTTTTTGTTGACTTTTATGCCCCGTGGTGTGGCCCCTGCCGCGAGATGTTGCCTTTGATTGACAGTTTGCATGTTGAATACAAAGACAAAATTACCATTGTAAAAATTAATGTAGATGCCAGCAAAAAACTGGTAAAGGAATTACAATTGGGCAGTGTGCCTTACCTGGTAATATATCAGCACGGCAAAACTAAGTTCGATCATCATGGTATCCTAAGTAGGAATGAAATTGAGAGTTTGTTAAAAAAATAAATTACATGAATACAAATAACAAAAAATTACATGAACAGGGTGTGAGCCTTTGGCTCGATAACATTACCCGCGAAATGCTCGAAAACGAAACCCTGGAAAAATATATTCGCGAGCTATCGGTAACCGGCCTTACATCGAACCCAACAATTTTCAATAATGCAATAGCCAAATCAAGTGATTACGACGATGATATCAGTCGTATCGATAAAACAACAGGTAACGAAGAACTTTTCTTTTCAATGGCAATTTCTGATATTCAAAGGGCTGCTGATTTGTTCCGTCCGGTGTATGAAAACACCAATAAGGTTGACGGTTTTGTTTCCATTGAAGTGTCGCCGCTGCTCGCCTACGATACAGAAAAAACCATTCAGGCGGCAAAAGATATTTTTGAAAAAGTAAACAGGCCTAATGTATTTATAAAAATTCCGGGTACACCTGAAGGGCTGCCTGCTATCGAAAAAACCATCGAAGAAGGGATTCCGGTAAACGTAACATTGCTTTTCTCGGCTTCGCAGTACCGGGCAGCCGCTGATGCCTGGCTCCGTGGTGCGGAATCACGTGCAAAAAAAGGGCGAAACCCCGATGTGCGCTCCGTAGCATCGGTATTTGTCAGCCGATGGGATAAGGCCGTAGCAGGCAAGGTTACAAACGAATTATCCAACAAACTGGGCCTTGCCGTATCTCAAAAAGCTTACGAAGCTTACCAGGAGTTCCTGCTTTCTGAACGCGTGCAAAAATTGATGAACCTGGGTGTTTCGCCACAACGATTGCTTTGGGCCAGTACAGGTGCCAAAGATCCGGCTGTTTCCGATGTTATTTATGTCGAAAATCTGGTTGCTCCATTCACGGTTAATACTATACCGGAAAATACTCTACTGGCATTTGCCGATCACGGAAAAGTGAGCAGTATGCTCCCCAAAAACTGCAATACCACAGACGAGTTATTAACACAATTTGAAAAGCAAAATATGGTTGTGGAAACACTGGCAAAACAATTACAAAAAGAAGGGGCAGTTTCATTTGTTGACTCATGGGAGCATTTAATTAATAGTATTGAACAAAAAAGAAAATCAATATGAAACAGACCATCCGCCAATTGTCGGACAAGTTATCTGAGATAATTACTG
>CAZAMT010000392.1:0-3361 GCA_964486145.1 uncultured Bacteroidales bacterium | reverse complement strand
GGTATAAATAAAAATATCAGAACCAGTTTCATTACAAACCAGTCAACCGTTTGATTTCATGAAGCTTATTAAGTGCTTCTATCGGGGTAAGGTTGTCAATGCTTAAGCTTGCTATCTCATCGCGTATCTGCTTAAGCACCGGATCTTCAAGCTGAAAAATGCTTGTCTGATACCCCTCCCTTTGTTGGGCAATTCCGGAGACAGGTTTGGTAAGTTCGCTCTTTTGATGTGATTTCTCCAGTTGTTTCAGAATCTCATTTGCACGATTAATAACACTTTTTGGCATGCCTGCCATTTGGGCTACATGAATACCAAAACTATGTTCGCTACCACCTTTTACAAGTTTGCGCAAGAAAATAATCCTGTTGTTGATTTCTTTCACCGAAACATTGTAGTTCTTTATCTTTTTAAAAGCATGTTCCATTTCATTCAATTCATGATAATGTGTTGCAAAGAGTGTTTTTGCATTTGCCGTTGGATGTTCATGAATATATTCGGCCATGGCCCAGGCAATGGAAATACCATCATACGTACTTGTTCCTCTTCCAATTTCATCAAGAAGGATAAGACTGCGGCTTGAAATGTTATTCAAAATACTTGCAGCTTCATTCATTTCAACCATAAACGTTGATTCTCCCAACGAAATGTTATCGGATGCCCCTACCCTGGTAAATATTTTATCAACATAACCCAGCATCGCATTCTCTGCAGGTACAAATGAACCTATTTGTGCCATCAGAACAATGAGTGCGGTTTGGCGTAACAATGCTGACTTTCCCGACATATTAGGGCCGGTAATGACGATGATCTGTTGTTTCTGGTTATCTAAAAATACATCATTGGCAACATATTGTTCATCCAGCGGTAATTGCTTTTCGATTACAGGATGCCTGCCCTGTTTTATATTGATTGTCTGCGAATCATCAACCAGGGGACGAACGTACTTGTTTTCCAACGCTATTGTAGATAAAGACAGCAAGCAATCAACACGTGCCACCAATGTTGCATTGAGCTGAATTGCAGGGATAAACTCAACTATGCTCAATACCAAATCATTATAAAGACCTGCCTCCAGTTCAAGTATTTTCTCTTCTGCTCCCAGGATTTTTTCTTCGTACGATTTTAATTCTTCGGTAATATATCTTTCGGCACTAACAAGGGTTTGCTTGCGAATCCATTCGGGGGGAACTTTGTCCTTATGGGTGTTTCGTACTTCAATGTAATAGCCAAACACATTGTTAAAACCCACTTTTAGAGACGGGATGCCTGTCTTTTCGCTTTCCCGTTGCTGCAACTGCAGGATATAATCTTTACCTGAAAATGCTATATGCCTGAGTTCATCAAGCTGGTGAGAAACTCCATTTGCAATTACATTTCCCTTATTTATACTGTTTGGAGGATCAGGGTTGACTTCCTTCTCTATACGCTCCTTTACAGAAGCACAAAGATTCAACTGTTCGGCAATCCGATTTAGCGATTTCTCACCGGAACCTTCGCATATTCGCTTGATGTGGACAATAGATTCAAGGGCATTTTTTAATTGTATGATCTCCCTCGGTGATATCCGGTTAACCGCTATCTTTGATATCAATCTTTCAAGGTCACCAATTTGATGCAGTAGCTCAGACAGCTCGGTTTTCGTTTCTTGTTTCTCAATGAAAAACTGTACCACATCTAAGCGTTCTTCCACGGGTTTTATATGTTTCAGCGGAAGTGCAATCCATCGCTTGAGCATGCGGGACCCCATAGGAGAGAGTGTTTTATCAAGTATATCGATAAGTGTTTTTCCTCCTTCGTGAAGTGGTGAAAAAAGTTCAAGATTGCGAATGGTAAATTTATCCAGCCACACATAATTTTCCTCTTCAATTCGCATCAACTTGTTCACGTGCTGAATTTGCTCATGTTGCGTGATTTCGAGATACTGAAGAATAGCACCTGCTGCAATGATGCCGTATTGCAATCCTTGCACACCATATCCTTTGAGTGAAGTTGTTTGGAAATGTTTTAAAAGTTTCTCGTTGGCACTATCTTCCGTAAATATCCAGTCATCGAGCTTGTAAGAGTAAAACTGTGAGCCGAAATTCTCCTTGAACAATTGTTGTTTGCTGCGTTCATAAAGAACTTCTTTGGGAGCAAAACTATTTAATAATTTATCAATGTATTCATAATTGCCTTCTGCCGTTAAAAATTCCCCTGTTGAAATATCAAGAAATGCAATTCCTGCAATGTTTTTTCCAAGATGTATGCAGGCAAGAAAATTATTCTCTTTGTGTTCAAGGATATTGTCGTTCATTGAAACACCGGGGGTTACCAGCTCTGTAATTCCTCTCCTTACAATTTTTTTGGTAAGTTTCGGGTCTTCGAGTTGTTCACATATGGCAACCCGCTGGCCAGAGCGAACCAATTTTGGAAGATACGTATCAAGCGCATGGTGCGGAAAACCTGCCAGTTCAACATACGAAGCAGCTCCATTGGCCCTTTTGGTCAGGGTAATTCCTAAAATTTCTGAGGCTTTGATTGCATCGCTTCCAAAGGTTTCATAAAAATCACCTACACGGAAAAGCAACAAGGCATCCGGATGCTTGCTCTTCATGCTGTTATATTGCTTCATTAAGGGCGTTTCAACTTCCTTCGATGATTTCACAAGTTTTCCTCCATTTTTTCTAACCCACGAAGTTAAATGATTCCTTCATAAGCTAAAAAGATCATAGAAAAACGATATCAACATTTTTCCCTCTGTACGATATCGAACACTTTTTATCCTTCTCTGAACAAGAAAAAACAGAATTAGCAACCATAAACCAATAAAAATAAGGGTTTTGCAGGGTCTGGCTTTATATTTGAAATAAAAAATCCTCAGTTGGGCAGAACTGAGGATTAAATCAACATCTTCTGAACTGATGAAATGTACAAAGGACGAAGATGAATGGTAAAAGTAAAATAATTTGAGGTTATTAAAAACAAAACCCTGATGTTTTAACCCATTTATCTTCCAAAAAACATGTTCGAGTTACACAGCATGAGCCGGTGATGACAAGATCAACGTTATGGGTGTTGCGCTCATATGCTTAAAGAATTTTATTTACTGCATTGGCAAATTCTTTTAATCAATGAGGTTTCTCAGCTTTTGTTCATTTTCGTACATTTTTGTTCTATATCGAACATTTAAAATATCCGCTTGAAATATTAAAGAATTGTTAAATTTTGAAAACCAATATTTTGCATATTTTGGTATGATTAATGTCATCACCAATGAAAATCCCCAGTTCCGGGAAAAACTGAGGATCGAAAAAAGTATCATCATTTGCACCATTGGTAAAATGCACAAAGGATGAAGAATGAGTAAAATTATGAAATTTTA
>CAZAMT010000391.1:0-3379 GCA_964486145.1 uncultured Bacteroidales bacterium | reverse complement strand
AAATACGTTACACATGAAACATGTAAACACCTGACTACCAATGACTTAAATTCCAGTTGATAAGTTATTAATCACCTGAAATACAACACATTACAACCATGGTTTCTTAACAACTAATATGGATATTAAATCCTTATTTTTGCTCATGACCTTTTTAAACTGGACTCATAAAAAAAAACCAAAAGTGTTTTGCTTTATTACTTTTTACATGCAGCACTCCCCATCAATGGTATATCTTTCGCTCCTTGAAAAGAAAAAGTCTGATTCAATAATTGCATTCTCATCGCTATCAGATCCATGCACTGCATTTGCCTGAATGGATTTCGCGAACATTTTACGGATTGTGCCGTCCTCTGCTTCGGAAGGATTTGTTGCGCCCATAAGTTTGCGGTAGTTTGCAACGGCATTATCTCTTTCCAAAATGGCAGCTACCACCGGGCCGGAAGTCATAAAATCAATTAAATCTTCAAAAAATGATTTGCTGGCATGCACACTATAAAAAGTCTCCGCCTGTTTTCTATGCAATTTGGTAAGTTTCATTGCCTGAATATGAAATCCTGCATCATTGATCATGTGTAAAATCCGACCGATATGCTCTCCCGCAACGGCTCCCGGTTTGATGATGGTGAGGGTTATTCTTCCTGCCATTTTTAATTAATTTGATTAAACTTAACTTGATTTCTATAAAATAAATACTTTTTCCGATAACTTCAAAACAATCATTATTTCTATCTTTGGCCTTTTAACAAAATCCGGAGGTAAAAGTTGGACAATCAGTACCAAAAAAATATTGCTGATCTCAGTGAATTATTGCGTCAGCCTAAAAATGTACTTATACTATCTCATAAAAACCCGGATGGGGATGCTGTAGGATCAAGCACGGGACTTCTTCATTTTTTGCTGTCCCGGGGGCATAAAGCAGATATAGTTTTCCCAAACGATATTCCCGATTTTATCTCATGGTTGCCTGGTTGTGAGAGAATTACAATTTATAAACATCATCAAAAAAAAGCTGACGATCTCATCGATTCATCAGAATTGATCTTTTTTCTTGATTTTAACTCGTCTTCACGCATTGATTCCCTGTACAAAAAGATAAAAACCAAAAACATTGATCGTGTAATGATTGATCACCATCCCTACCCGGAAAATTTTGCGAATATTACATTTTCAGATACTTCTGTTAGTTCAACAGCAGAATTGGTTTACCGGATTATTTTGGATGTATGTAAAAAAGATTGTTTATCAAAAGAATCTGCTATTGGTTTGTTTGTTGGTATAATGACTGATACCGGCTGCTTTAGCTATAACTCATCAAATCCCGGAACATTTCAGGCCGTAGCCCATCTGCTGCAAAAAGGAATTCATAAGGATGAAATCTACGGTAAAGTTTATGACAATTATTCTTTTGAGCGCATGCGTTTGCTTGGGCATAGTTTAAAGGATAAAATGGAATTTTTCCCCGGGTACCGGACAGGAATTATCAGTCTCACAAGAAAAGAACTGTATCAGTTCGATTTTAATATTGGCGATACGGAAGGTTTTGTAAATTATCCGCTAACCATAAAGAGAGTTGTTTTTTCTGCTTTATTTATTGAAAAAAAAGATATGATAAAAATATCTTTTCGCTCAAAAGGAACATTCCCGGTTAATACATTTGCTAAGAAACATTTCAATGGAGGTGGACATTTAAATGCCGCAGGAGGTGAGTCGAAGGAAAGTTTGGCAAAGGTTTTGAACAGGTTTAAATCATTATTGGATGAATATCGCGATGAATTACTAAAATCCAGTTAATTTATGAAATTCAATGTTATTTTAAAATCCAATTTTTTATACTTCTTTTTTTGTCTGATATTTTTTCTTTCATGTGGCAACCGGGAGGGTAATCATATCCCACCATCCTCAGATGGCAATAATGACAAAAAAGAAACCATGATGGAAATAAATAAATACCTTGTTAAAAAAGAATCTGAAATCATTGAAAGTTATGTGAAACGGCTGGGATGGGATATGAATGAAACAGAGAGTGGATTGTGGTACGAGATTTATCATGAGGGATCCGGAAAAAAAGCACACAGTGGTTTGGAAGCTACCATTACGTATACCGTAGAATTACTGGATGGAACTCTTTGCTATGAAATAACCAATGAAAATCCAAAGACTTTTTTAATTGGACAGGGAGGCGTAGAATCTGGCCTTGAAGAAGGAATTTTATTACTACAGGAAGGTGACAAGGCGCGCTTTATTATGCCACCGCACCTGGCGCACGGACTTATCGGGGATGATAACAAAATACCGGCAAGAGCAACCATCATTTATGACCTGACATTAATTTCACTTTCTGAAAAATAATAATTATATTTTCGATCATTACTTATGGAATTATACTTACCGAGACAAATACAGATTAAATTGCTGGTTGCTTTTTTGTTGTTTGTTGCTGGATGCAATACAACAAACGAATTTCCCGGATACAAAAAAACCACTACAGGCATTTACTTTCAATTGCTCCAACTCGGAGATGAACGAAAGCCCTCACCCGGAGATTTTATAACCGTTGATGTTATTTATAAAACCATGCAGGATTCGGTGTTTTTTAGTGGTCGAAGGAAAATTCAATTGCGAAAACCTTCGTACAAAGGTTCCATTGATGAGTGTTTCATGATGATGCAAACAGGGGAAAAAGCTGAGTTTATTATTGATGCTGAACCATTTTTTATCAATACCCTGCACAGCTCCTTGCCTTCATTTATAAAGCCTGATTCAAAAATGAAGGTACGTATTCATATGCTTGATTTACAAACAAAACAAGACTATGAACATGAAAAACAGGCTTTCCTGAAATGGATTGACGATTTAAGTTCATTTGAAAAAGAAGTACTTAAACAGTTTGTTCACAATGAACATGTAGATATTCAACCAACAGAAAGTGGGTTATATAAATTGCAAATTAAAAAAGGTAAAGGAAAAAAAGTTGCAATTGGCGATACAGTAATTGTTCATTACGAAGGGCGTTTTCTGGATGGAAAATTTTTTGATTCCACAAAGCAACGAAACGAGGCTTTCGGGTTCGTTTATGGAACAGAATGGCAGGTAGTTGAAGGTCTTGAAGAGGCTATCGGAAGCATGCGTGAAGGAGAAAAATCACTCTTTATAATTCCATCTGAATTAGCTTTTGGACGCAAAGGTTCATCCACTGGTATTGTGCCTCCTTACACTTCAGTAATTTTTGAGGTTGAACTACTTACAGTAAAATAATGTTATAATAACAAGTAAAAGCAACCATTTGATGAAATCTATCATCCAGTGGTTGAATATAAAAACATATGAAACAGACCATCCGCCAATTGTCGGACAAGTTATCTGAGATAATTACTGA
>CAZAMT010000390.1:0-3390 GCA_964486145.1 uncultured Bacteroidales bacterium | reverse complement strand
TAATAATCAATTTTATGATTTACCAACCCGGTGTAAAATTAATTCCAAATACGCCTCGGGCATCCGGAACCTGCAAAGGGAATGCATAGTAAGGTTCGATGATCATATAACCAAACAGGTTGACCCTCAAAGAAATGCCAGTGCTAAAAATAGGTATACGGTCACCGGCATTTTTCTTTTTCCATTGCAATTTGGGGGTAATGTCTGAATCCCATGCCAAACCAGCATCAAAAAACAATGCCAAATCTGTGAACAGGAATCTGGAACCAATCAGTGATAGTTTTTCGGGCCCGGTAAATGGTATCCTCAGTTCAACATTTGACACCACCATCCTGGAACCAACCAAATCATCAATACTGATACCACTTCCGTCTTCAGCATAATCGGATATATTGTCGTAACCTCTTACCAGCCATGGGTATCCAAGGTAAAGATTGTTCATCAGAATATCGTTTTCCATGCTCCATCGACCATATCCGTATCCCCTAAAGGCAAGGCTCATCGGGTTCATGAAAAAGTATTTCCTATAATCAACCAGGGTAGATACATGATCATAGTGTCCGAAGTATTTCTCTACCGCGAACCTTGCACGTCGTCCCTGCATGGGCGCTGTAATGCCAAAGCTGGAATTATCAAATACATATGCCAGATCCGTTTGCATGAGGCTGAATCCGGGCGGGGCATCTAATTTTTCACGGGATCCGCCAAGAGCATAACCAAGGTTGTTATCATAGTAATTGTTGAACCTGTCGATTCGATAACCATAGCGTGCAACTGAAATACCAGCTTCAATCCTCCGTGTAGTGGAAATCGGAAAGAATGTAAACAAGGAAGCCCTGGTTTCAAATAATCGATAAATGTCGAGAGCGTAATTGATTGCTTCCACCTCTTCGCCCTGGATATTTATTGTGTCTAATTTAGGTGTATAATAGCCAAACCGGTAGGGTATATGGGATATAGCACCTCCCCAGTTTAATCTTCTTTTTTGATTGAAATAGGCAACGCTGCCACCGAAATCGTAGATTTCGCCGTTGAGGGAAAGGGATGAATAAATCTGGTTGTCGCCAATGATATCACTGAAAATGGCACTTACGCTTCCAGCCATTGCCGTGCCAAACCTGCTTGTACCAAATCCAACCCCTGTATTTGAAATATAATCCAATTTGAATTTGGGATTATACGGAATTTCTCTGAAATTATTTTTATCATTTTCTTTATTTAATTCCGGGCGGATGGCAAGTTGTTCATCCACAAACCCTTTTGCCATTCGTTTGTAGGGTGGAAGGGTTGCTGCAGCAAAGTTTACATCATCTATTCTCACTTCTGTTGAATTGAAATCCTCCGGTAATGCTTTAAATATGTTATAATTACCATTGGCATAATAGGAGTAAACCAGTTTGTCATTATTTGAAATGGCAAGAGCGGGCGACAATTTACTAATGCCGGAGATACCTGTAGCATAATTTGTTAATTGGTATACGGATTTGTTTTCAATCTCATAACGATATAAATTCCTGAAACCATCACGGTCAGAAAGAAAATAAATTGTTTTACTGTCAGCAGAAAACACAGGGTTGAGGTTGTCTGCTCCTTCAAAAACATTTAAAATAGTTACATTCTTATTCTTGGTATCAAGAATAGCAATGTTGTATTTGAATTTTTCACTTTCCGGAGCAGGCCCCGTTTTTTTATCAGTCACATATACGATGTGCCGTCCATCTGCTGACCATGCAGGCTGAAAAGCGGTAAAGATATCATTTGTAAGCTGGTTCACCTCCCGGGTTTCAATGTTATAAGAAAACAGATTGCTGTACCCATTTTTCATTCCGGCAACAACAATCTTCTCACCATCCGGTGACCACGACGGGTTCGAAAAAGATTCTACACCGGGAATTTCTATTTCTTCGGTAATTTTAGCCCTTTTTACATCAACAATGGCCAGTTTATTTTTCCCTTTAGTGAAAACTGCAAACGCGAACTGATCGCCATTGGGCGACCAGGTACCCGACGATTCGAGAAAATTAAATGCATCAATCTCACTGTTGTGAACTGTACTTGATAGTTTTTTTATAATTTTCCCTGTTTCCGCTTCTGCAAGAAATAAATCTATAGAGAAAATATCTATTTCTGATAAAAAGGCAACATACTTACCATCCGGGCTGATGGATGGAGATATATTCATTTCCCCGGCATTATCTTCCGACAAAATTTTAGCACCAACAGGTGTTTTTTCTGTTTCCTTCAGAATATCTTTAAAATGGGTTAATGTTGCCATTTTCCACATATTTGAAACGGTTTTGGCATCAAACCCGACAACTTTTTGCAGCGCTTTGTCATATCCAACCTTTGAGGTCTCCACAAGTAATGGTTTAATTATAGAATCGCCCCACATTCGTGTCATAAAGGCCCAAAAAGCGTGTCCGTAACGATATGGAAAATAGGATGGATCTTTTGTCAGATCATCCAGTGAAGGAAAATCATCAGTAATAACAGCATCTCGCATCCACATTGCTGTATGAGGATCCACACTTCCGATGGAAAGATATTCGGCCATGCCTTCAATCATCCAAAGCGGTATGTTTTGCATGTTACGGAGCGATAGTGAATCATCACCTGTAAAAATATTGTACTGAAAGGCATGCACAAGTTCGTGACCAAGCACATGGTCGGTTTGTCCGCGGGTAATAGCCACGGGCATAACCACACGGTTTTTCAATCCTTCGGTAAAACCACCCGTTCCAACACTTACCGATCCCATGGTTGCGTTGGTTTGCTGGAAATCTGCATGGTCCTGGTAAAAAATTAACGGGTTTCTGAATTTTATTGAATCCTGAAAGACATTGTAATGCATCTGGTACCATTGCTCCGCGGCAGTTGCCATTTCTTTCATGAGGCTGTCATCTGCAAAATAATGATATATTTCAAAATTTGGTGTTTGATAAACCTCGAAATCAAATACATCATAACCCGGTTTATTTTTACCGAAATATTGAGCCTGAAGTAAGCTTATTGGTACTGCAATTAAAAAAAACAGGAGCCAGTATTTTATATGTATTGCTTTCGTTTTCATCTTGTTCCCTCCCTCAAGTTAACAATAAAACTGCTTTTTATGAAACGAGATGCAAAATTTGCGCCATTGGCTGCGCAGACTCGAAAAATTAACAATAACTGAAGGAAAAGCGCCATCGAAAACAATTACCAGGTTCGTTTCCGCTATAGCTAATCGTTTCGGAAGTCCTTCATTTTATGAAACATTTGCATGCAGCAAATCTTGAGATTTATTTTTTTGAAAATCTGAGGATAAGCAAATGTGAAGTAAGAAAGTACAATTAAATTCGCAATTCGCGAATATGATTATTAGGATAAATGGAACACAAATAACACAGATCG
>CAZAMT010000389.1:0-3392 GCA_964486145.1 uncultured Bacteroidales bacterium | reverse complement strand
TATACATTTACGAAAATTTGTAACGGTTTGATAAGTTGGTGCTTCGAAACCCCGGCCTACGCATATTGCCAACCGTTTGGGAGAAATGTAATTGCTTCCAAAATTTTTAGCATACGATAGCTCAAGCTTGTTTTCATACGATGGTTTTAAATCCGGATTACCAATTCGTTGATGTAAGGAATCGGTCCAGGTAACAAACGGGTTTAGGTTGTTTGCAGATGGTCGGCGAATTTGTCTGCGGAAACTGATTTTTACCGTTTGGTTCTCTTTAAATTTTCGACTTATACTGAACTGAGGCAGAAACACAAAGAAATCGGTGTTGGCAGAATCATTGATGTTGATGTTTGAATACTCTCCACGAATACCTGCCTGCCAGTCAAATCCTTTAAATTTCCCAAGCATGTTGTAATATGCAGTCTGGCGATGCTCATCGTAATGAAAATTATCCCTTTCTTCATTGGTTATGGCTTCCAGGTTATAAATTTCAGAAAAATCGTTGTTCATCCACAGTTTCATTTCCCTCAATCCGGTTTCAGGTTTGATATTGTTCGTTTTACTCAATATTTACTTGCACTCGCTTTTTCATTAAGTATACCAAAGCCCATAAAGAATAGAAAATCAATACGATGAAGATTTATCATGAATGCGCTGATTGTTCAGGAACTGCTTCAAATGGATACAGTGTGTACGAAAACGTACAGTTTATTGGGTGAATAATTTCTATGATGGTAAAAAAACATAGAAAAAGATGATTATGTCGTTTTTTTACAATTTAACCTTTTCAAATCCCAATAAATTTGTCAAGCATTACAAACCTTAAAATTTAAAAACATGATTACGGTAGATTTAAACAAGTTGGATTTATTGGATTTAACATCAACTGAGGACGAAAAGCAACATTGCAGGGTCACATTTCCCCTTTTGGGTGCGCATGGTACAAAGGATACAGCAACCGTTTATTTTGAGCTGAACTCTGGAGATAATTTGGGCCGGCATACCGATAGTGCAGAAGAATTGCTGTTGGTATTAGAAGGAAATGTGAAAGCTTTTATCGGTGATGAGAGCAAGGAGGTAAGTGCAGGCAGTATTGCTGTTGTTCCGAAAATGGTACCCCATGATTTAAAAAATACAGGTATAACAACGGCAAAAGTACTTGGTATTTTTGGTGGAGCGAACAACATTGTTTCAACTTTCGACAAAGGATGGCAACCAAATGGTGAAAAAGTCGTCAGTACGGCTGCGCTGGTTGAACAACCTCAGGAATAAATCGTTACCCTTTAAACTTTATCTGCATCTTTCCTGAAGCAGATGCAGATAAAGTTTGTTATGCATTAACAAATAATTGCTTTATTTTGAATATCCGGGTAAACGAATATAAACCTGATAAAAGCCTAAGTCCGTTTATTGAATGGTACTGGATGGGTAGTTTTAATGATCGTGCATCCGGAAACCTCTCCTGGAGGGTTGTACCCAGTGGTTATGTTGAACTTATCATACATCTTACCGATTTACATTGCGATTTACCAGGGTTTCAGGGATGGTCGCAATCTCCCAATTATACAATTATCGGCTTGCAAACCAAGCCGTATGTGGTTAGGTTCAGCAACAATGTGCGGGTTTTTGGAATACGTTTAAAACCTGAAGGTATTTACAATGTGTTCGGGGTGCGGGCATCTGAATTCATGGACGTTTATGAAGATATGTCGCTTGTTATGGGGCGATCGTTTCGTGATTTTTGCAATCAACTTACCATGAAAAAGAATGCAAAGAACATGTTACAGATTGCAAATCAATATCTTATCAAAACAGCAAAGCGAAACGGCAACAACCCGGGTTATGTAAATAATGCTGCTGAACTGATACGAAAATCGGGCGGAGTATTAAAAATGGAAGATCTCACGGATAGTGTTTTCATTGGGCTACGACAACTTGAAAGGGAGTTTAAAGAAAGGATTGGTATCAGTCCCAAAAAATATTTACGCATTTCAAGATTAATTCAGGTGCACCGCTTGCTTGAGGCCAACAAGGAGTTGAACCTTACCCAGGTGGCTTATCAATTGGGCTACACCGATCAGGCTCATTTTATTCGTGATTACAGGAGTATCATCGGAGAAAAACCTTCGGGTTTGGTAAAGGAAAAGGACCGGTTTATCGTGAATACAAAACTGGCAGATCATATTTGAATGAAATCCAGTATTTTGTTTGTTGGAAGATTTTTAACCTTACCTACGTTTGGTGCTTCTTGAACATACCGTTTCCGAACTATGGCTTGTTTGGCTATGCCACGTGAGTTTTTTCCTATCCACCGAGATAGAAAGTAAAGGCGAGGTAGTCTCCCTCAAAACCAATCCCTCTGCAAAATAACCTATGTGGCCGTGTTAGTACATGTGGTTAATTTAAAATTTCATCTGCAATACTAAAATTTAATCAATTTTCCTGTTAGTCGAGTTCCATCCTGTAGGCTGGTAATATAGTAATAAACACCATTCGGGTGGTTATTCAAGTCTATTTCATCATTCATACTCTGTGATAATATTTGCATTCCATTTAGGTTGTATACGCGTATTTCTTCAATGGTTGAATGTGGTGACAGAAATTTATAAACTCCAGAGCCGGGATTTGGGTAAACTGATAATTGATAAGAATGATGTATAGCATCCACGTCCACGCTTCCCCGTAAGGAAGGATCTGAAAATACGAGCCAGTAAACCGCTATAGAATCTGATTCATTGTTAATATAAGCCGTTACTCCAATTGCTCCGGTATTTGAGTAGTTGGCATCATAATTGGCAGTAAAGGTAATGCTGTCCCTTACAGCTAACAAATAATAATACAAATCACTTGGACCCGTTACGTCCCACCAGTAACCACGCGGCATCCCAGTAATTAAACTACCAGCGCGACAGTTTTCTTTCCAGATGGTGCTGTCCCATGTTGCAGTTACCGGCCAGTATTTGCATTTTATATCTATTGCTATGGGTGTTGCGTAACCTGGACAATTTTTTGATACAATTTGCTTTTTTAGGTGAAATGACCCGGATGGTTTACTAAAATACCAACGATAAGCAAATTCATTGCTTATTCGCACATCAAATATTGAATCATAGGGAATATCGATGATATTGTTTTCACCAAATTTGCCATCAACGGAATCAGTTGCAGTTGGATCATAGCCAAAGTAAAGGGTATCGCTATTTCCAACGGCATCACAAAATACCATTTGAAAAGTGAATTCTTGGCCGAATGACGATATATAGAGGATTGCGCTTGCTATGAATAATAATAGTTTTTTCATTATTTGTAATTATTTTAAGTTCAAAACTAATTCTTTATAAAAGTTTTGGATATTCTCGTATTATCCATGATTATTTCTAACAAATAGATGCCTTTAG
>CAZAMT010000388.1:0-3398 GCA_964486145.1 uncultured Bacteroidales bacterium | reverse complement strand
TTAAAATCAGTACAGGAACCAAAATGTTAGGATAAATTCTTATTTTTGTCTGTAACAAATATCAACTGGACCTATATGTTGAAAAAATACACCAGTGAAAACAATAACCTCGCAAAATCCTATCCTGAAAAAAGGCGGAAACTTCTGAATATGCCAAAGACCGTCGAAAAAGAGACCAATGCACAAGTATCAATGGGATTAAATCCTGAATATATTAGGAAATTATAAATTATTAAACGTTAGATTATGAATAACACCACCATCATTTTATTAACCTCCGTTTTATTATTTACAGCATGCCAAAACCAACAGAAAAAGGAAACCGGGCCACAAAAACCCAACCTCGTTTACATTTTGGCCGATGATTTGGGCTACAACGATTTAAGCTGTTATGGGCAGGAACTTTTTTCCACGCCCAACATTGACAAACTGGCTGAAACCGGCCTGAAATTTACCCAGCACTACTCGGGTTCCACCGTTTGCGCCCCATCGCGCTCATCGCTCATGACCGGCCAGCACACCGGTCAAACCTTTATTCGCGGCAACAAGGAATGGCAGCCAGAAGGCCAGTATCCGCTTGAAGCCGAAGCCTATACATTGGCTGAAGCGTTGCAGGGTGCCGGTTATGTTACCGGGGCATTTGGCAAATGGGGACTGGGTTATCCCGGATCCGAAGGCGATCCCAACTTCCAGGGGTTCGATGAATTTTTTGGTTATAACTGCCAGCGCATTGCTCACCACTACTATCCTTACCACCTGTGGCACAACCAGGAAAAAATAATGCTGGAAGGCAACGAAGGCTTCAAAACGGAACAGTACGGACCCAATTTGATTCACGTGAAGGCACTGAAGTTCCTGGAAGAAAACAAAGACAGTCCGTTTTTTATGTTCTATCCGTCGCTGATCCCTCATGCCGAAATGTTTGCTCCTGAAGAATACATGGAAAAATACCGGGGTAAGTTTGAACCTGAAAACAGTTACGTGGGAGTGGACAGCGGCGAAAATTTCAGAAATGGGCCTTATGGTTCACAACCTGAAGCCCATGCTGCTACTGCAGCAATGATAAACTTACTCGATGACCAGGTAGGCGAAATAGTTGCCAAACTGAAGGAACTGGGTGTTTATGAAAACACCCTCATCATATTCACATCCGACAATGGTCCTCATTTGGAAGGCGGTGCCAACCCGGATTTTTTCAACTCCAACGGAATTTTCAGGGGTTACAAACGCGATTTGTATGAAGGCGGCATCCGGGTGCCGATGATTGCCGTATGGCAAGGGAAAATTACCCCCGGAACAGAAACCAATCACCCTTCTGCTTTCTGGGATGTATATCCCACATTTGCTGAAATCACCGGGGCAAAAACCCCGGATAAAATCAATGGAATTTCGTTTTTACCCACATTACTGGGAAATGAAGATGAGCAGGAAAAACACGAATACCTCTACTGGGAGTTTCATGAACGCGGTGGAAGAAAAGCATTGCGCAAAGGAGACTGGAAACTGATAAATTACAACGTATTTGTACCTGAAAAAACCACCGTTGAACTGTACAACATTGCTGCCGACCCGGGCGAACAAAACAATGTGGCTAAAGCAAATCCGGAAATCGTGAAAAAACTAACGGATCTCATGGAATCGGCCCGTACCGAATCTGAAGTGTTTACCTTTGAATCAAAAACGTATCTCGAATAAAATAACATGGTGCATATATTTGAGCAAACCGCTGAAAGATAGTTATAAATATATTATACCGATTATTGCAGAAAAACATGATTTAATATGAATAAAACAACATCAATACTAACAGTTACCCTTTTCCTGCTGGCTTCTTGCCAAACCGGTCAAAAACAGGAATCGAAACCTGCAAAACCCAACATTCTGTTTATCCTGGCTGATGATTTTGGCTATCATGATATGGGTATAACGGGAAGCAACTATTACGAAACGCCCAACATCGACCGGATTGCCAGCGAGGGTATGATTTTTACCGATGGATACGCCAATTGCCAGGTGTGCAGTCCTTCACGGGCCAGCATCATGAGCGGTAAATTTACAGCCAGGCATGGTATTACCGACTGGATTGGCGCCCACACCGGTGAAGAATGGCGTAAAACAGGGCGGTACAACAAACTACTTCCTCCTGATTACATACACAACCTTCCACACGAATACGTTACGTTACCTGAAGCGCTGAAAGAAGCCGGTTACAAAACCTTTTTCGCCGGAAAATGGCATCTTGGCAGTGAGGGATCCTGGCCGGAAGATCACGGTTTTGACATTAATAAAGGTGGTTGGGATAAAGGAAGTCCCATTGGCGGTTTTTACGCACCCTGGAAAAATCCGCGACTGGAAAGTGGTCCTGATGGTGAAAGCCTCACAATGCGCCTGGCTAACGAAACATCCGATTTTTTAAAAGAAAACAAAGACACCTCCTTTTTTGCCTTCCTGTCGTTTTATGCTGTACATGCTCCCCTGCAAACTACTGAGGGAAAATGGGCCAAATACCGAAAAAAAGCCGAAGAAATGGGGATTGCCAAAAAAGGGTTTAAAATGGGGCATTTCTTACCTATCAGGCAGGTACAGGATCACCCTGTTTATGCCGGACTGGTGGAAACCATGGACGATGCCGTGGGAGTAGTTTTAAATACCCTGGAAGAACTGGGACTGGCTGAAAACACGATCGTAATTTTTACTTCAGACAATGGAGGTGTTTCGGCAGGCGATGCGTTTGCCACTTCAAATTTGCCCCTTCGCGGCGGAAAAGGCTACCAATTTGAAGGTGGGATTCGCGAACCCTTTTTTATGAAGGTACCATGGTTAAACATTGCCGGGAAAAAATCGGCAGTGCCGGTTACCGGAACCGACTTTTACCCTACACTGCTGGAACTGGCCGGCGCTGAACTCAGACCAGCCGAACACAATGATGGGGTGAGTTTGGTACCTGTTCTCAAAGGTAAAACAATTCCCGAACGACCGCTCATCTGGCACTACCCTCACTACGGCAACCAGGGTGGCGAGCCGTCGTCCATCATCCGGTTGGGGAAATGGAAACTCATTCATTATTACGAAGATGGACATAAAGAACTTTACAACCTGGAAACTGATGTGGAAGAAACAACAGATCTTGCCGATGAAAATACGGATGTAACAGCAAATCTCAGTAAGCAGCTTTTTGAAATGCTGAATGAAATGGGAGCACGTTATCCCGCAAAAGATCCGGAGTACAGTGAAGAACTGGAAGAAAAATACCTGGAACAAATAAGAACAGAACTGATGCCACGGCTGGAAAGACAACGTCTGAATTTTCTTTCCAAAGACTTTGATCCGGGGAATAACTGGTGGGGAAGTAAAACATCACATTCCAGTAATGAATAGTGGAAATTATAACATTTAAA
>CAZAMT010000387.1:0-3512 GCA_964486145.1 uncultured Bacteroidales bacterium | reverse complement strand
ATTAATCCCATTTCTTTTTGATATCTTCATAGAATTCTTTCATGATAAAAAACGATTTCTTTTTGATTCCTCTTTCAGAAATTACTCCTTTTCGGTTCCAGTAATCCTGAATATCCGGCAAAGGGCGCCTTGCTGAGCGGAAGTCTTTTAAAATCCATGGTGTTGTACCCCTTAAAAAGCTTATGTTTTTTATCATCTCCAGGTTTTCTTCATAAACAGCCATCTGGTATTCTTCCGTCCATCGATCGTTTTCGTCTCCATGATATCCCTGAAGCGCGCCTCCCCCGAATTCACTCATGATCATGGGTTTTTGGTATTTGTTTTTCCAGGTTGAGGCTCCGCAGTCTACTTCATTGATGGCAGGGCCATACCAGCCACAATAATTGTTTATGCCAATAACATCTACAACCTCACCCAATGGGTCATCAATAACCCTTCCACCTTCTTCATCAGAAGTCTGGGTGTCAAGGGCTGCGGTAATTAATCGTGTGGGATCAATGGAACGGGCTTTTTCTGCAAGGTTGCTTAAAAATATTAACCTGGTGTCATTCACCGGAGTTTCATTTGCTACTGACCATAAAATAACGCTTGCCTTGTTCTTGTCACGGTGTATCATGTCCTGAAGCTGATTTTCAGCATTGGCATAAACATCCGGATTGTCCCAGTAAATGGTCCAGTAAACAGGAATTTCAGACCAAACCATGATTCCCATTTTATCCGCCATGCGTGTCATATATTCGTTGTGCGGATAATGGGCCAGACGCACGAAGTTACAGTTCATATCTTTTGCCCATCCAAGCAGGATTTTGGCATCCTCTGCACTGTTTGCTCTCCCTCCATTGAACGGTGTTTCTTCATGAATGCAGATACCCCGCAGGAAAATGGATTTACCATTTAGCAAAATATCTTCTCCTTTAACCTCGATGGTGCGGAAACCAATTTCATCCTTAATTTCATCTGTTTCAGATTTGATTGCTACTTTATAAAGTTTAGGATTTTCGGGAGACCAAAGTGTCAGGTTGGATTTTATTTCAAAGGTACCATATCCATTTTCATCTGTTTCAATATTTTTGCTTATTCCAGCTTCGGGAATTGTTATGGTAACATTTTGTTCGAACTGCATGCCATTTAATTTCACCCAACCTTTAATTTTTTTGGTATTTCCTTTCTCAAGTTGCACAAAATAATCCTGAATGAAAGTCTCCGGTGTGGTAATTATTTTTACATCCCGTGTTAGCCCGCCGTAATTCCACCAGTCGGTATTTACCGTAGGGACTCCATCACGTTTACGTTTATTATCAACCTTGAGGATAACAAAGTTTCTCCCGTTTTTAATTTTATCCGTTACTTCAAAATTAAAAGGTGTAAATCCCCCAACATGATCGCCAACGAATTCTCCGTTCAGGTAAACTTTCGTTTCATAATTTACAGCACCAAAATACAAAAATGCCCGGTTGTTATTATTTTTATGAAAGTCAAATACTTTGCGATACCACATGGTTCCTTCGTAGAAGAACAGTTTGTCATCCTGGGTATTCCAGTCTCCCGGAACTTGCAGTTTTTGACTTGTTTCAAAGTTATATTCAACCAAATCCCACGAATTTTTCATTTGGGCATCTTTAAAATAACCATCATCACTGGGCAGGTAGCGATGGTTGTAATAACCTGTTTCATAAGGATCAACAATAATATCCCATGATCCATTCAGACTTTGGAAATTACGGGCATTGGTATTTGTTATAAGATTTGACTGGTGGGTTTGAGCAAACAAAGAGAAACCAAGAAACAACAATAATACAGCGATGGCAATATTTTTCATAGAATATTTTTTAGCCTTATTAATTTATAAATTAAAATTATAACTTATGAATAGGGCAGGTTAGAATATTTTACACAGTAAGGCAAAAGTAAAAAATATTTATTTAAGAATTTGCATTAACACTGCCAGGAGGGAAATTTTATAATTCAAGTAAACCTTCGGGCAGGTTCATTTGAAGCCATTTTTCGTCTCTGTTGAAGGCAATAATCAAATCTTCATTGAACGGGATAAGGATTTCTTTTTTACCTGAGGAAGATTTTTGTTCGATTGGAAGGGGAGTAATTTCGAGTAAAGGATTTTCAGTATAGTCTACCAACTGATTAATAATTCCGATTTGGTTGCGGTTTTCATCAAAAAGCTTAAAACCTGATATATCCATTAAATCTGGTTCAGAGGATTCAATTTCATCCCGTTTTAGATTTTCAAGATAAACCGGCTTTCCTATGATTTCCCTGATTTCGTTTTCAGTTCGGGCAAGTTGAAACAGAACAATGGCTGATTTCAGTGATTGAACACGAACGTTTGAAATAAAAAAAGGAACGAGACCACCATCAATTTCGATAAAAATGATGTTCTGTTCCTCAATTTCATCAGCGATTTCCCTATCAAAACGAAGAACTACCTCTCCTTTAATTCCGTGAGGCTTCTGTACAGTCCCGATTTTGAAGAAATCTTCTTTTTTAAGCATTCATTTTAAAAGCAAAAATCTATTCTGATTTTTTGTTGTCCGATTTTTCTTCTTTTGGCTCTTCTTTTGTTTCTTCAGCCTTTGGTTCTTCGGCCTTTGTTTCGGCAGCTTCAGGTTTATCTTCGGATTTAGCTTCCTTCACTTCCTCTTTCGGTGCTTCTTCTTTCGGCTTTTCTTGTTTAACTTCCGGTACTTTTTCTTTTGGTTCTTCTTTGCCGGTTTCTGCCTGCTTTTCCTGAGTAGCCTTTTCCTCTACAGGATCGGCAACTTCGGCTGCTTCTTTCTTACTTGCTTCCGGAGCTTCATTCTGAACAAGTTCAGAACGTTTTTTGGCCAGTTCCTGTGCACGCTCTTCATTGATTTTCTTCTCAATTTCAAGCCTTTCCTTTTCCTGGTCAGCTTTGGATTTAGCAACTTTTTCAGTTTTGGCAAGAATTTTTTGTTCTTTGTCTTTCATCCAGGTATTAAACCTGTTTTCTGCTTCTTCCTCAGAAAATGCACCTTTTTTAGCACCTTCCAATAAATGCTTCTTCATCATAACACCTTTGTATGACAGGATAGCTCTACAGGTGTCAGTAGGTTGAGCGCCCTTTTGCAACCAATCCAGAGCACTGTCAAAGTCCAGATCAATTGTAGCAGGATTGGTACCCGGATCGTATGAACCTATCCGGTCGATATATTTACCATCTCGTGGCGCCCTGCTATCCGCTACTACAATGTAGTAGAACGGACTACCTTTTCGTCCATGTCTCGATAATCTAATTTTTGCGGGCATACATTTGTTTTTAATTAAACCTACTTTTAATTAACGGGGTGCAAAGATAAAATAATATTCTGATAATAAACTTACCACGCAAATTATTTTTTATAACCACCTGATAATTTTATTCATGGTTTCCATTGAACCCGCAACAAATAAACTTTATGCTTGTGACATTTGATTGGATTGGTTTTTCTACATTTGCCTTTCAACCTCTAACAATATTAAATTATGAAACAGACCAT
>CAZAMT010000386.1:0-3570 GCA_964486145.1 uncultured Bacteroidales bacterium | reverse complement strand
CCTCCTCCCGGTGCCAGATGAATTTTTAGAACATCATTTTTACTTACTTTTTTGTTTGTTTTTTTGTAATCAATGGCGTTTCTTTCAGCATTTATTCCATCTTCAAAAATAGTAGCATTGTAAGATATTCCATCCAGAAAGCTCAAATCAATGGTAATATCTCTTGCATCCCAGTTGGTCATTGCCCCGACATACCATGAATCGCCCTTTTCCCTGGCAATTACAACATACTCACCAATAGATCCATCAATGGGAACCGTCTGATCCCATGATACCGGTACCTCTGACAGGAATGAGAGTATGTTTTGATCTGCTTCGTAGTTGGTTGGCGCATCAGCGAGCATTTGCAACGGCGCGCGGTACACAACGAACATAGCCATTTGATGACATCGTGTTCCCTGGCTCATTGGCTTTTCAAACCTGGGGCAAAAGTTGTCCTGGTTGGCATTGATCATTGCGCCTGGTGTAAAATCCATAGGCCCTGCCAGCATTCGAAAAAATGGAATGGTGACATCATGATCCGGCGAAACCTTATCTGACCACTTGCTGTATTCAAGACCCAATACGGCCTCTCTGTTGATTAAGTTCGGGTATGTCCTTCTTAATCCTGCCGGTTTGTATGCACCATGGTAATTTACAAATATTTTTCTTTTTGCTGCTTCTTTTAGCAAACGTTCATAGAACTGAACCCCGAGTTGGTCATCCCTATCCATAAAGTCAACCTTTACACCAACAATACCCCATTCTTCAAATTGATCGAGCGCTTGCTGCATTTGGCGATCCAATGTATGCCAGACACACCACAGAATAACGCCAACATTTTTTCGGGTTGCGTAATCAACAACTTCTTTTACATCCAGTTTATCGGTAACATCCAATAAATCAAATTGATCAGACCATCCTTCGTCAAGGTTAATATAATCAATGCTGTTAGCAGCAGCAAAATCAATAAAATACTTATATGTTTCGGTGTTGAAACCGGTTTCAAAATCTACTCCATACAAGTTCAACGCATTCCACCAGTCCCAGGCTACTTTGCCTGGCTTTACCCAATCAGCCTTTCCAATTTTTGATTCGGAGGCCAGCAGATACACAATATCATTGTTTAAAAAGTCTTTATCTTCCCTGGCAACTGCTACAATTCTCCAAGGATAGGATCGGTTACCATCTGTTTTTGCGATGTAATCTGCTGTTTCTTTCACAACCATGTTAAATCCGTTATGGCCTCCTTTCTCAACTTTGAGCGGGTAAGGAGGAAATACGGCTGATAAACTTTTCCCCTTCCCATCAGCATTGGTAAGATACATCCCCGGGTAATTGAGCAAGTCTGCCTCCAGGATGGCCAGTTTCAAATTGTCATTTACTTTTACACCCAAAGGAAGGCACTTATACCTGATGGAATCGGATTTTGATACTTTCCGGAAAGAATAGTTTGTTTCATACCCGTGCCATCCTGCCGCATTGCCTGATTGAATAAGCTCATAATCATCACTGAAATGAAACTCGGCTGTTTCACTTTCAACGGTTATTTCTCCATCCATTGAAGTATTAAAACGATATGCAATTGCATTGTTATATGCCCTGATGATCAAAGAATAATCGCCCCTGAATTGAATCGAAAGTTCGTTGTATTCGTCCTGCAAAGTTTTATTGATCCCGTAAAGTGGTTCAAGTGTTTCATTCACACTTGTGATGGATGATTTTCTTACCCTCGGTTTTTCCGTGATGCTTTCACCATCAATGGTCATGTCCATTGAGGTAATCTCAAGAACATCCGTTCCATCACCCAAAAATAAAAGAGATATTTCTTCATCCACACGTACGGTGACATTTAGTTTTCCATCCGGTGAACTTACCGGGTAATCTTTTGAATAAGTTACTGACAACATTATTAAAGAGAACAAGAACAGTAATGGTAATTGTTTTTTCATTGGTTAAAAGTTTTTGACAATATTGAAAATACAGCATTCACCGCACCCGGCTCCATTTGCAAAATGGAAGAAGTTTGAATTTTATCTGTCAACATCGCCTGATTTAATTTTAAGAATTTTAAAAGATTATTTGAGGGATAAAAATATGAAATTATCGGTTGGATTAATAAAAATAATATGAATTGGTATAAATTTCGTAAAGATTTTACCTTCATGTAAAAAATTCAATGGTGTAGTTTGGTATTTTGTGTTATTTTTTTGGATTCAGCGGATCAATACGGCCGAAGTCATCATGGATGCCGAATTTGCAATATTTTAATGAAGTAGACGATTATTGTTTCATGTGTTTATAATTAAGTTGGGCATAATGCAAAACAAACTCAACTTTAAAAAATGAAACGAATAAAATTGCTTTGGAATAAATTAATTAGTATATTTGATATCATGACTAGGAAAATAAATATAAACGTAAGAAATTTTTCAGGTTCATCTGTCCCTGTAGGCAGTAAGATAGGTAGAGTTTTAATAAATAGTGTTGACTCAAGAAACATTTCAAAAGCAATTAGAGTTGCTGTATCAAAAGGTTCAACGCAAACTATTAAAATTTCTGACTCTACAAAAGAAGCTTTGGAAAAAGCAAAAGCCTACTAGAATAAATGGAAATCGCTCTAGGTGGAATAATTATACTTGTAATTTTACTGCCAGGAATTTCTTTTAGGAAAGGTTATTTTTCTGAAGAATTTTCAAATCAATATACAATAAGAGATTTCTTTAATCTTTTTGTCAATACATTATTTCCTAGTTTAATAATATATTTAATTGCATTACCTGTAATTTATTATTTTTTTGATGGCTACTATTATGATTTTAAAACGTTGCTAGGAATATTAAGTTCGAACGATAAATTAGTTGAAAATTCAGTAAATCAAATAGGTAAATTCAAATACGAAATTATATTTTTTCAATCAATAATAAACCTGATTTCTTTTGGTGTTGGGCTAAGACTTAGAGATATTATATTACGTTATTCTTTCGACGCAGAAAATAAGTTTTTTAGATACAAAAATATTTGGCATTACCTGTTAACTGGTAAATTTATTTTATTCGGAAGGTCTCAAATAAAGCTAAACAAAGATACTATTAGAGATATTGATATAACTTACATTAATTCCCTTGTCCAAGTTGGAGAATACGTTTTTAATTACACAGGAATATTAGTTGATTATGAATTATCTGATAATGGCAACCTCGATTTACTATACATTAAAGATTCACAAAGAAAACCAGTAGATGAACTTGAATATAAAGATATAAATGGGCATACACTGATTCTAAAATATGAAAACATAATAAATTTAAATTTAGTCTTCATTCAAACAGAAGAAGATGAAAAAGGGAATATAAGTTTAAGAATGATAGAATAGAAAGCACTATGCCCAATATCTGCTATAGCAAACAGCTACTATGGGCTAAATCCAAAGGTTTTTGTATATTTAGAAACTGAAAACCTAAACCGAAAAGTAAATGTGTATTTGCACGCTACTTGCCATACCAGAGAACCGTTATTGAGTTATTGAGTTTATTCGGTAGTTCGTCGTAAAAGAACCTTTGATAATCATGGGTGTGTGTTTTTAAAATA
>CAZAMT010000385.1:0-3590 GCA_964486145.1 uncultured Bacteroidales bacterium | reverse complement strand
TTTTGCTTTTTATTATCCATTGTTTTATTTCACGCAATAAAAATAATCATTTACATGGTTCGAAAGAAAACAAATACTTGATCACCATTTTATAAGTTTAAAAACTTATCTTATCTTCTGTAATCCGGATTATTCGGAACAAGTCCAATGCTGCCCATAAAATCCATGCAGGCGGCCTGCACATTGTAATCCCTGTCTTCCATTTCGTGGACTTTCCGGATGGTTTCAATAAACGGCTCTTTGTTTTCCGAATAGAGCAAATAGTTGATTGCCATCAGCGAAATTTTGAGATTTTTACTCGCGCAAAATTCTTTCAGTTTTTCTTTCGCCTTTTCATTGTCAAAAACCCCGTAAGCAATGGCTGATGCAGTTACAGCAGCAGGGAGATATTCATCATCCATCGCTTCCAGAATTTTTTCTGAAAAAGATTTTAATGTCTTTGTATCCTGACTACGTAAACCTACAATACCCCAATAACGGATTACCGGATTTTGATGTGAAAGCAGTTCAATCTGTTTTTCAGCAATCTCCTTATTCCGGAAACCGGCCAATGAAGCGGCTTCGTAAATTTCTTCAAGTGGATATTTTTCAGTGTCGAGCCGGAATTCAAAAGCTGTTGTAGAATCAGAAAGCAGTTCAATTTCATACTCAGGCAAAAACATCACATCGCGTGATTGAAGCACCTCTGCTTTAAGCTGCTGGCGCATTTTTTCAAGCACAGTTTTATATTCAGGATTATTTGCAAGGTTACTGGTTTCCCACAAATCATTTTCAATATCGAACAAAAACTCGGCTGGCCGCTGTTCGAAAAGACTTTTTTGCAGCGGGTTCAACCTGCCTTCTGCCAAATCGGTGCGCATTTGTTGCTTAATTTCTCCAATTTCCATGTAGCGAATATAGCGGGCTTCGTAAATAAACGGGAGGTAATTGCGCGAATAAACAAACCGCCCGTCGGTTACGGTGCGCACCATGTCAATTCCATTGTCCGAGCGGTCGGAAGAAAGGTGAAGATAGTTGACGGGTTCTGAACGTTTTTTTCCCAGATAAGCCCTTCCACTCATGTGCTCCGGAATTTCTCCCCCGGCCAGGCTGATGAGCGTTGGGGCCAAATCAGAAAAATCAACGAGTTCATCGGTAA
Organism: uncultured Bacteroidales bacterium; assembly: GCA_964486145.1. Classification (GTDB taxonomy): domain Bacteria; phylum Bacteroidota; class Bacteroidia; order Bacteroidales; family JAAAOM01; genus CAZAMT01. The sequence continues at coordinate 2,452 of CAZAMT010000385.1, read as the reverse complement.
CCACGCCACTGGTTCCCCACGGCGACAAATGCTTGTACATTTCAGGAAACCAGATGATAAACGGCACCCGGTATCCGTAGTTGATACCATTGGTTTTTCCGCGAGGCATTCCCTCGCCGTGATCGGCATAAAAAAAGATGATGGTACTGTCTTTCAGGTTATCATTTTCAAGCCGGTCGAGCAACTCTCCAATCCTGTTGTCGGTGAGTTTTATAGCGTTATACACCCTGGCAAACTGCTTGCGCATTTCGGGGCTGTCGCGGTAAAAAGGCGGCATTTCAAATTCATTTTCGCCAATTCGTTCTTCCGGTGAAAGGTAATTGAATACGTTTTCAAGGTACCACTCATAAGTCATCGTCATGGTGCGCGACTGATGGGATTCAACGAAGTTAATAACCGAAAAAAACGGCTGTCCGGCTTGACGGTCCCACCAGCCGGCTTCTTCTGAGCTTTCATTCCAGGCCTCGTTAATAAACTCTTTTTCTCCCCTCACGTTGTAATCGGTTTTTACATTGTTTGATGTATAATAACCCTGTTGCTGAAGGTAATACGGGAAGCCCTTCATAAATTCAGGAACAGGATATTTACTGCGGTGGTTTCCTGTACCGGTTTTGTAAGTTTTTACGCCGGTAATTATTGCTGTGCGGCTGGGCGAACAAACCGAACCTGTGGAAAAGGCATTGGTAAACCGTATGCCCTCCTCAGCAAGTTTATCGATTACGGGTGTGCTTGCATCTTCATTTCCATAACAACCGATGAACTGCGGCGAGGTATCTTCAATGGTAATCCAAAGGATGTTGGGTTTTGGTTGTGTATCGTTATTAGTTGAATGACTGCACTTTAGCAATAAAAACGGGAGAATCAGAAGAATTGGGAATAAAACTGTTTTTTTCATGGATATTATTTTTTTTTGAAGCTATTATTTGTTCTGTTTTTCAATTATTTAAATGTTTTATAGGCACAGGTGTATCATTGCGCATTATACTCCGGGTTCAACTCCGTTGGTACAGGAGCATTGGTCTCGTTCCTCCATTCTTCCAGCACCTCAAGTAACTGATTAATTTTTACCGGAACCGATTCGGCCAGGTTATTTTGTTCACTGCTATCTTCTTTCAGGTTGTACAATTCCAAGTCGTTATTTTCAAAATACTGGATTAGTTTCCAGTCGCCGAGACGAACTGCTGATCCGGGCCGGGTGCGGAAAAGCGGGTCCTGGGTAGTTGTGTCGTTTTTCAGGTATGCCTGCAGGTAAATGGGGAAATGCCAGAAAAGGGGCCGGGATTCAATAGTCCCGCTTCCGGTTAACACGGGCAAAATATTCGTTCCATCCAGTTTTTTACCAGCAGGTTTTTCCACTTCCGCGACTTTGAGAAGTGTTGGATAAAAATCGAGGTTGGTTACCGGTACGTCTGTTTTGGCCCCGGCAGCAACTCTCCCCGGCCATCGCACAAACATGGGTTCGCGGATGCCCCCTTCGTAATACGAACCTTTTCCCGAACGAAGCGGCCACTGTTTGGTGATGCCGTAATGCCCGCCATTATCGGATGTAAACAGGATGAATGTATTATCCAGTTTGCCCGATTCATTTAATGCATTGATCAGCCGTCCAATCTGGGTATCCAGGTTTTCAATCATAGTGGCATATTCGGCATTGTTTTGCCCGTTCCACTCCGGTTTGTTTTCATATTTTGGCAATAAATTTTTAACCGGATGAATGGGTGTGTGAACGGCATAAGGTGAATAGTACATAAAAAAAGATTGTTCGTCCACCCTGTTTAAAAACTGAAGTGCCTTATCCATAATAAGGTTGGTAAGATAATAATCATCAGTTGGCGCTTCAAGGGAAGGTACATTTTTATATGGCGGATAATAGCTCCCCGGGTGACCGTGATGGTTTCCGCCTATGTTGACATCGAATCCCTGGGTAGTTGGATCGTCGTTTAGGTGCCACTTCCCGGCATGGCATGTTACATATCCCGCATTTTTCAGAACTTCAGAAAGCAGCAGGTTATCATCGGGAATATACGTGTTATTCGGTGTGGGAATGAGTTTCCGGTCCTTGCTCTTTCCACGTTCAGAACTGCCTACGGTATAAATTCCATGCCGGGGCGACCACTGTCCGCTCATCATACAGGCCCGGCTGGGAGCACAGTTGGATGCCGAAGCATATGCATTGGTAAAAATCATTCCATCGGCAGCAAGCGCATCGATGTTGGGCGTTTCGTAATATTCCGAACCCATGAACCCTACGTCACGCCATCCCATATCATCGATGTTGATGAGAAGAATGTTGGGTCGTTGATTTTCATCTGCGTTATTGGTTTTACATGATGACAAGAAAGCTGAAATGACAACTACAAAAATGGCTGTTTTTACCATACGTTAAAATATTTTTATAAGTCCCGCACACAATTGCAAAAATTCCGATAATTATTCCCGATTGAATTTAACC
>CAZAMT010000384.1:0-3604 GCA_964486145.1 uncultured Bacteroidales bacterium | reverse complement strand
TATTTTAACGATTTCCGAAACGTGAGTCGCCCAAAAATGCAGGAACTGAAAGAAGCCATTGGCGTGGAAACCAACTCAACCGTTTTTAATCCCAAATACATCAAAGAATTACTGGACGGTGAAGCTTCCTCAATGGATAAGTTTGCCGAAACCTTTCGCAATACCTACGGGTGGAACGTAATGAAACCGCAGGCCATCGATGATTATATCTGGAACACCTACCACGACATTTATGTAAACGATAAATTGAGGTTAGACGTAAAGAAACGATTCGAAGAAGAAAACCCTTATGCTTTGCAGGAAATGACCTCTGTAATGCTGGAAACAGCCCGTAAAGGCTATTGGGAAGCTTCCGAACAACAACTGAAAGAGCTCTCTCAGCTTCATGCCGAACTGGTGCGCGACCATCAGGCCGGGTGCAGCGGTTTCGTTTGCGACAATGCCAAATTGCGCAGTTTTATTGCCCAAATCTTACCTGGTAATCTTTCAAAAGAATATGAAAAAGCTATTGACCAGGCCCGGAATGTACAAATAAAGGAAAACAGCGAAAGCTTGGTGTTGAAGAAAGATGAAAAGAAAGAAGCAAAACCAACCGAAACCAAAAAAGGTGAAAACCGGACAAGCTCATCATGGGTTTTAGTTGGGGTGATTTCTTTAATGGTCATATTGGCCTTCGCGATAATTATTCGCGGTCGCAGATAGCTTTAATATGAATAGGATGCATATAAACATAAAAAAACCGTTTGCAGGAATTTTTGCATTTCTGCTGGTACTGCTGACCATGCCCCTTGGACATGCTGCCGTAATTGCAATGGAATCGGCATTTGGTGAGGCATACAAGTTTCATGCAGCCGCTTTATCCGGTTTTGTGGGATTGGCAATTTTGTTTGCAGGGATTGTTTCAAAAAGGGAAATAACCGCCACTCTTTTAGGTCTGTTTGGGGGTTTGTTTGTATGGGCCGGTTGGATTGAATTCGCGTTTATATACTATGCAAACCGCCTCGGAGTGGCACCATTGGCCATTAATGGTGAAATAGTTACAAAACCTGAATATTTACTAATGCCTTCCAATATTGGTATTTGGGCGGTTTTTATGATATATTATTTTGTTGGTGTAAAATCGGGGTGCAGATTTTTTAGCTGGTTTCAGGACAGGTTAAAAATCAACAGATTGCTTGATTTACCAAAACAACCCCGAAACATTGCGCTGGTTACCTTTATGGAGCTCATACTGTTGGTTTGGACCTTTTATTTAATCCTGCTTTTTGCCTACGATTCAAATTTTGCCGGAGATAAGCATCCTGTTACATTCATTGTAGCCATGGGAACACTCCTTTGGTCGCTTATTCTGTTTGTTAAGCTCATACGGATTGATAAACCCGGCTATGCCGTCAGGTATGCAATCCCAACCGTTGTTATTTTCTGGACATTTATCGAAATACTCGGACGTTGGAACATGTTTGAAGAAATATGGATTAATCCGGGCAACCATTGGCCTGAAATAGCAGGGATGACAATTGTTCTCTTTGTGCTGACATTGTTCATTATTTTCAGTAAGGCCGAAAACAAAAAAAAGAGGTAATAATATGGGAATCATTTTTCAACTTATTGTAGTGGCCGGAATATTGAAGTATTGCACTAAGGCCACCTTTTTCAAGGGTTACCGTGGCATATTGCTGTATTCGGTTATTGGCGGGGCAATTGCCATCGCATCCTATCCGGTTATTTTACATACCGATTCTGATGTTTTCGATAAATTAATGTCTGACAAAAATGCGGTTTCCAATATGGCTGTCCTTATTACCATTGAGGCCATTACTGGTATGTTTGTAAGTATTGGCATGCTCAATAACCAGTATTCCGCTAAAACCAATAAATGGATAAAAATGGTAAAGCTCTTGCCCGGCATGTTAATCGTTGGGATTGTATTTTATGCCGGACTATCCTTATTCCGGTCTATGGCCGGGACTTCCTTCCATTGGATAGCCCTCACAGCATCCATTTCTGTCATGCTGGGGGTATTTGTTTTATCTGTGGTGCTGAAATTCTTTTTACCGGAAATTTCAACCCGTTACGAAATGAAATTCCTCGTAAACATACTGCTTCTGGTATTGGCAATATTCCTTAATGCCGGCCTGGCCGATTACAATACCAGTCATTACCAGGCAGATGTTGATTACACAAAGCTGCTGGCCTTTCTGGGAATGGCCATTGCTGGTTTTATAGCCGGCTACTTGCTTTTTAAAAACAAAAAAATCATTCAAAAATTTTTAAAATACAAATAATATGGACACAATTACCAATATTCTTTACTGGTTGACAACCGGGCTTTTGGTGCCGGTTATTGTATTGCTGCTCTTTTTCTTTGCAAGGGCGCTGGTGCTGGGCGGGAGTTTTTACGGCCAGTTTACAAACAGGAACAAAATCCATGTAATGGTTAAATCCGCGTTAAAAACAAAAGGTGTTGAAGGTTTTAACACGGAAAATTTTGAAAAAAATAAGCAGAACGAATTCATTGTAACCATTGCATCCATGCTTGAAAACAATTCAAGTCAGGCCATGCTGAACCACCTGATTGGCGAATACGAGATTATTGCAGACAAGGACCTCGGGAAATCAAAAACACTCACCAAACTGGGACCTATGCTGGGTTTAATGGGTACACTTATCCCCATGGGACCGGCGCTGGTCGGACTGGCCTCCGGCGATGTAGCTTCGATGGCCTCGAACATGCAGGTGGCATTTGCCACCACCGTAATCGGCATTTTCATTGGCGCTGTCGGCTTTATTACCCTTCAGGTGAAGCAACGCTGGTATGCCGATGACATGAATACCCTGGAGTTTATTGCCGCTTCTTTTGAAGAAAATAATGCGGAAAGAAAAATAAACCATTCCACACCATTTACAGACACAAAAAAACAGGAGATTACCTATGAAACGAAATAGAAGATTACTTTTAAAAACAGGAGACAACGACCCACTATCGGCACTAACCAACCTGTTCGATGTTTCCATGGTATTTGCCGTAGCCCTGATGGTAGCTTTGGTAGCCCGCTACAACATGAACGAGCTGTTCTCGAAAGAAGATTTTACGATGGTAAAAAATCCCGGTACCGAACAAATGGAAATTATCACCAAAAAAGGCGAGAAAATAGAGACTTATAAAGCATCGGACGAACAAGAAACTACCGGCAGCAGGGGGCGAAAGGTTGGTACGGCTTATCAGTTGGAAAGCGGTGAGATTATTTATGTGCCGGATAATTGAGTTACAAAAAAGGAATCTACTTCATATTCGGAAATTTTCGTGTTTATGGGAAAACTTTATTCCGAAATTCAAACAGAAAAACAATCGACCAACTGCATGAAAACAGACATGTTAAAAATGGTTGTAGTTACTGTTCGCGAATATTCTGCTTTGTTTAGATTAATTTTATTTGGATTTCGTCAAATTTGGTGATCATAATCATCATTTCTACGTATCATTGTTTGTGCGCAACCGTTAAAATTAATTTTTTCAATAAACAATTATACAATCATCAAACAATGAACAACTTAGAAATTGAAGAAACCAAAACAACTCCAAAAGCGGAGTTCCGGACATCGG
>CAZAMT010000383.1:0-3644 GCA_964486145.1 uncultured Bacteroidales bacterium | reverse complement strand
CATGCCGAAGTTGTGCAGGTAACATTCAATCCTGACATTACAGGTTTTGAAGAATTACTCGAAATATTTTGGAAAACCCACGATCCCACTACATTAAATCGCCAGGGAAACGATGTAGGTCCCCAGTACCGTTCGGCAGTGTTCTATCACAACGAGGAACAAAAGAGTCTGGCTGAACACTACAAGAAAAAACTGGATGAAGCAGATATCTGGAAAAACCCTATTGTAACCGAGATCAGTCCTTACGAAAATTTCTATGTTGCTGAAGACTATCACCAGGAATATTTTGAAAACAATGCCAATCAACCCTATTGTGCCCTGGTTATTCAACCCAAAGTTGAAAAATTTGAAAAGGTATTTAAAGATAAGTTGAAGAATTAGGTTGCGGGTTCATGCCATTGGATCAAACAAAATAACATGAATACATCATTGACCCCTGGTTGACGGAGCAAACATGAAACTAATATCATTTCAACAAAACATCCCACATAACAACCATGCACTTTATAACCCTATGAATTTTAAATGCAAAATAGTATATTGCAAGCGCAAATAATACGTTATAAATGATAATGGTTACAATTAGGAATATAGCATTGGTCATATTTACCTGGTTGTGCACTGTTTTTTACATTCAGAGTCAACCATATAGCATTGTTAATGAAAACCTGACAATGCCGTCGGAAATCCTGTCATACGATGTGAACTATGCCGTGTATTTACCGGAAGGCTACAACACCTCTGCCCGCTCCTATCCCGTGGTTTACCTGCTTCATGGTTTCTCCGATGATCACACAGGCTGGATCCAGTTTGGTGAAATGAAACGAATTGCTGATGAAGCCATTCGCTCCGGAAAAATTGCTCCAATGATCATCGTCATGCCCGATGCCAAAAAAACCTGGTATATCAACGATTATAAAGGAAATGAGCCTTATGAAGACATGTTTTTTAAGGAATTTATTCCATTCATTGATAAAACATATCCAACACGCTCAAAAAAAGAATTTCGTGGTATCGCAGGTTTGTCAATGGGCGGATATGGCTCCCTGCTGTATTCCCTGAAGCATCCGGATGTGTTTGCAGGCTGCGCAGCATTCAGTGCCGGAATTTTTACCGACGATGAAATGATAAACTTACCGGTTACAAATTATAATAGATTGTTTGGTGAACTTTTTAAACCCGCAGACGATCCAAAACGTGTTAACCAGCACTGGCATGATAACAGTGTTTTATTCCTGATTGAAAACAACCAGAAAGAAGACATTGAAAAAGTGCGCTATTACGTTGATTGCGGTGACGATGATTTCCTGTTTGAAGGCAATTCCACACTCCACATAACCCTCAAAAAGAAAGAAATAAACCATCAGTATCGGGTACGCGACGGAACTCATAACTGGGAATACTGGAGAACAGGTCTTGCAGATGGCCTCGAGTTTATTTCTCAAAACTTTCACCGATAATCAGCAGATTATTGGAAGTAATCTGATAATAATTCAAAAAGGTAATATTTAATTTACATATGATGCAACAACAAAATTATACCAATGCACAGGCATTTTTTATCGTCACATTGCGGATATTGATCGGTTGGCACTTTCTGTATGAAGGAATAGTAAAACTGGTAAATCCCAACTGGTCATCCATAGGTTTTTTACTTGACTCAAAAGGGTTCCTGGCCGGTTTCTTTCAGAGCTTGACCGAAAATCCTTCCGTATTAAATGTGGTTGATTTTCTGAATATTTGGGGATTGATCCTGATCGGAATCAGCTTAATGTTTGGTATTTTTACAAGATTGGGTGTTGCAGCCGGAGCGGTTTTACTGGCCTTTTATTACGTTTCGCATCCCCCGTTTCCATCCCTCACTTATGCAGCACCTAGCGAAGGGAATTACCTGATAGTAAATAAAACCTTAATTGAAATGGCAGCTTTACTGGTTTTGTTTGTGTTTCCTTCAGGTAAAATTGCAGGATTAGACAGGCTAATCCATAAGTTGAAATAGATTTGGTAAAACAATTGAAAATTAAAGTAATGGAAAATAATAATGAAAATAAAAAACAGGATAACCAATCCAAATCTGGCAACACCATTGGCAGAAGGGATCTATTGAAAGGTCTGGCTACGTTGCCTGTTGCAGGTGCATTTGCCTATGGCTATTTTAAGAAAAGAAACTACCAGCGGTTTGTAAATGAAAACATCAACAACGTTGTAGGTCTGAGTTATGACATACCAGAAGATGTGGTTCCGGTAAATCGGGATAAACAAATACGAATCGGTATTATCGGATATGGTATCCGTGGGAAACATTTACTGCGGGCAGCCGGTTTTGCGCATCCCGAATGGGTGGATAATGTAAAAAAAGGAGCTGAAGACAATATGTATGATAAACGCTACGAAGAGTACATGGCGCAGGAAAACCTGAATATTGTAGTGAATGGCGTTTGTGATATTTTCGATACCTATGCGCACATGGCTCAGGAAGCAGGAGCCAACATCAACCGTGAAGGAAAAGGTGGAAAAGTAGGAAAAACACCGGTTCGATACAAAAACTATCAAGAACTCATTGCATCACCAGATATTGATGCAATCATTGTTGCTACACCTGATCACTGGCATGCCCCGATGGCTATTGAAGCTGCCAGACACGGCAAACATATTTATTGCGAAAAGCCCATGACCTGGTCTGTGGAAGAAACGTATGAACTTCGCAGGTTAGTAAAAGAAAACAATGTCGTTTTTCAGCTTGGTCACCAGGGAAGACAAACAGACAGCTACATTAAAGCCAAAGAAGCTGTTGAAAAAGGTGTTTTGGGTAAAGTAAATCTCATTGAGGTTTGTACCAACAGGAATACCCCCAATGGTGCCTGGGTTTATCCTATTCATGAAGACGCCAGCCCGCAAACCATTGATTGGAATCAGTTTATCGGACAGGCACCGGATCATCCGTTTAGTTTGGAGCGGTTTTTCCGTTGGCGTTGCTGGTGGGATTACAGTACCGGGTTAAATGGCGACTTGTTAACCCATGAATATGATGCAATTAATCAAATTTTCGGAATGGGAATCCCTCATTCTGCCGTATCATCCGGAGGAATTTATTTTTATAAAGACGGACGCACCGTACCGGATGTATTGCAGGTAGCTTATGAATTTCCGGATCATGACATGACCATGCTGTACAGTGCCTCCCTGGCCAGTGAGCGGGATCGCGGAAAAGTCATCATGGGACATGATGGAAATATGGAGCTGGGACGTTCTTTAACCATTTACGCCGATGCGAGATCAACAAAATATAAAAATGCTATTCAGGATGGAACCATTGATCCAAATAAACCCATCTATACCTATATACCCGGACGAAAAAATACGGATGCTGTAACTTCTGCAACTGAGCAGTATTTCGCCGGACGCGGTTTACTTTATACCTATCGCGGAGGCAAAAGGGTTGATACAACACATTTGCACATGCGCGAATGGCTGGATTGTATCCGGACCGGACAGCAGCCCAGTTGTGATATCGACCAGGGATTTGAAGAAGCCATTACGGCGCATATGGCAACCATAGCTTTAAGAGAAGGAAAACGAACCTTTTGGGATCGGGACAAAGAAGAGATTTACAAAGAATCATAGAATTATAAAATTTATTCTAA
>CAZAMT010000382.1:0-3653 GCA_964486145.1 uncultured Bacteroidales bacterium | reverse complement strand
AAAATGCAGTGGTTACGTTATACATTGATAATAACCTAACCGGATTCATGGAATATGATACAGCCGGATTCTATACATCTGCAACGTTAGTTAAGCCTGAAACTACATATAAATGCATCGTTGAAATTCCCGGTTTTGAACCTGTCATTTGTGAAGAATATATTCCATCACCGCCTGAAATTATTGAAACAGAAATTGAATCTTATGGCGGAAAGGATAGGGATGGAATGAATTTCTCCACACTATATGTGACATTAAAAAATACTCCAACTGACAATATATATTTTGAGGCAAGGGTGAGAGAATTCTTCGGAAGTAATTTCAGCTATGTTGATTTTGTTGAAATTGATGATCCCGTTCTACTTAATGAGGGGATTTCCAATTATGTATTCAGTAATGAGTTAATGAGTGACAATTCATATAGACTAAAATTAAATTTTTATGAGCCTTCAGGCTCCAGGTTTTCAGATAGCACAGGATTGTATAAAGGTTTTCACCCTTTGGTGGTTGAATTACGTCAAACATCAAAGGAGTACTATAATTATACTAAACACTTGTATTTGTATGAATTGGGACGATTCCCGGAAATAGTGGGTGGTGTAGTAACAACAAAACCAGTATATTCAAATGTTGTCAATGGATATGGGATTTTTGCCGGATATTCTTGCACATTTTCTGATACGATACGAATTCCACCAGTAAAAGAGCGATGAAAAAATCAATTTTATTAATAGTACAGACAATTATTTGTTTCCATTATTTACATGGCCAATTAAATATTGCCGGATTTGTACGTGACAGTATAAGCGGTGAACGACTAATCGGTGCAAATGTAGTTGAAATTTCCAGCTTACAGGGCGCGATCACTAATAACCAGGGATATTTCTCGCTCAATGTTAGTGCTCCGGCCAAACTAAAAGTATCCTTTGTTGGATATCAGAGCCGGCATATTTCATTACCGACGGCTAAAGATACCGTGATTGAAATATATTTAAATCCCGGAACAGCATTGGATGAAGCGGTTATTAAAAGCCACATGAAGCCACAGTTTCATACATCCACATTGACTCAAAAGGAGCTGCAATACGTCCCATCCATTGGAGCCAAACCGGACGTCCTAAAGACGGTACAACTGCTGCCAGGCATTCAAAGTCAGAATGAAGGATCCAGCGTGCTGCTTGTTAGGGGTGGAGATCCCGGTGAAAACCTCTATTTATTTGATGGTGTGCCTATTATTTATGTCAACCACCTGGGCGGGTTCACTTCTGTATTTAATCCTGATATGATCAACGACATTGATGTTTACAAGGGAGGATTTCCGGCAAAATACGGCGGTAAGCTGTCATCCGTTGTAGATATCACCCAAAAAGAGGGAAACCAGACACACCGAAAAGGCTCATTTGGTATTGGATTAACAGATGCTTCTTTTTCCATGGAAGGGCCATTGGGTTTTAAAAATTCCAGTTACATCATTACTGCACGTAAAACACTGATTGATCCGCTTATGGCACTCACCACGGCCATATTGCCTGACAATCCGGTATTGACATATGGCTTTCATGATATAAATGCCAAATTATCGTTTAACCCGAATATTAATAATAGCTTTCATTTAAATTTATACCAGGGAGACGATTACCTGAATATATGGGCAAAAAATACAGATTACCAGGCAAAACAGAAAAGCCATTTTGTAAATATTTGGGGAAACTGGCTTGTTTCAGCCGACTGGAAACATGTTATTAATCCTCAGCTTTACACTTCAAATTCGTTATCCTTCACCCGGTATCGATTAAAAGAAGATCATGTGTATTCCTTTCAGGTTGATGAGGAAAAAACGGAATTCAATCAGGAGTATATGTCTGCAGTCCAGAATACCTCGTTTCAATCAGACTGGAAATGGAACATATCAACGTTTTATCATTTAAATGGTGGTGCGCAGGTATCCTATTTATACCATATGCCGAACCGATGGTATCAATCCGACAGGGTGGAACAACTGCCAACAGAAAAAATGCAGGCTTTACAATCTGCTTTTTATCTGGATAATACCTTCTCGCTTTCATCCAGGTTTAGTTTTCAACCCGGGGCAAGAGCAGTGTTCTATCAAACAAAAGGTTTTTCAAATCTGGAATTTGAACCCCGTTTATCCCTGAACATTGGATTATCCGAAAATCACAGTCTGAACATAAATTACATGCACGTGAATCAATATTCTCATTTGATTTTTACTACCGGAAGCATTATGAACAACGAGATTTGGGTACCTGTTGACAATGAAATTTCACCATCTTTGGCAAAACAGGCTGCCGTAAGTTGGAAAGGCCAATTTTTTAAGGATATGTTGGAGACGGAGGTTGCTTTGTATTACAAAAAGATGTCAAATTTAGTAACGTATAAAGAAGGATACACCAGCCTTATGGGAGATGGAAATTGGCGTGCAAAACTTGAAGGAAATGGTGAGGGAATGGCAAAAGGATTTGAATTTTTTATACGTAAAGGCACTGGAAAATGGACTGGATTTGCCGCCTATACATGGTCAAATGCCACAAGACAGTTTCCGGGAATAAATAACGGTGAAAAATTTGTTTTTGATTACGACCGTCCACACGCGTTGTCCATTTCTGTTGGCCGAAAAATAAATGATAAACTCAGGTTTAACCTGTCCTGGATTTACCAAACCGGATTACCTTATACCCCGGCCATAGGGCGACATTATACCCCTGATCTGGAACCAGCAACAGAATATGATGAACATGGACCTTACGATGTGCTCATCTATGGCGAACGAAACAGTCAGCGAATGAGGGATTATCACCGCCTCGATATTGGCTTATACTACACCAAATATACTAAAAGAAGAAACCGCAAAGCTGAGTGGAGCTTCTCCGTTTATAACGCCTACAACCGGCAAAACCCTTATTATTACTATTTTAATTCTAATAGTTCGGGTGAAATTTACAATCCGCGCAGTTTCGACAAGTTTAAACCGATGGATTTATATCAAATAAGCTTTTTCCCCATTATCCCAACAATTTCCTATAAAGTATATTTCGATAAAACCAGGGATAAACCCAAATCACCCAATAATAATTTTAAAAATTGGCTTTTCCATGAAAACGATTAAATCCACGCACGTCAAATTGATTTGCCTTAGTTTAATTATCTTTAACCCAAATTAAGCGATTAAGCTCAATCGCCGAAGAAAAAGTAAGTCTGTCAATCATTAAATCGTACAAAGTCCGTTTTATAGCTATTGTAGCCAAGTCTAAAAACAATTGCGGATTGATAATAATGTCTTTTATTCTGCCCGATTTACTTAATATTTCTTCAATGGTGGAACGTGTTAATTCTGTTTTGCTTTGAATGTAGCCCAATACATCAGGAATTTTCCAAGAGTAACCTCCATAAGATTCTACTTTCTCTCCAACATAGTTTGTACCTACGCCTTCACCAGTCATTGTAATTCCAATCTTTGTGGAACGAATGGAAGGTGATTTGATTTCCGGTAAATCTTTTATGGCTTTTGCAGCCAAAGTAATTAACTCGTCTGTTTTATAATCAACTCGGTACGTTGTTTTCTTTTTCAGTTTTTCCCATATCTCCAAAAATTTTGGGTCGGCTTCAAAACCTTTGCGATACTTGATAGCTGT
>CAZAMT010000381.1:0-3684 GCA_964486145.1 uncultured Bacteroidales bacterium | reverse complement strand
GGCAGGGGGGATGGGTTTTGGAGTATCCTATCTCGCCTGAATTCTCTACCTCGGCGGATAGGAACTCATTCACGTGGGATAGCATGAACGTATATGCTTATAAATTCCAGGATTCATATTTGTTGTATTACAATGGAGTAGATTTTAATATATTTCTTAAATTGTACAAAATTTTAAGATGTTTCCATTTAATAGAACATTCATTATGATATCTGTGAAACAAAACCTGATAAAATGAATAACAGACGTGATTTTATAAAAAAAACAGCGGCAATGGCAACAGGAATTACAATCCTTCCGGGCTATACTGTAAGCGGATTAGGACACAAAGCACCAAGTGATAAAATGAACATAGTTGGGGTAGGTATCGGAGGAAAAGGATTTGCCAATATCAAAGCAATGGAAACAGAAAACATCATTGGTTTATGCGATGTTGACTGGAAATATGCTCAAAAATGTTTTGATTATTTTCCCAATGCAAAAAAATACTGGGATTGGCGAAAAATGTTCGATGAACTTCAGGGATCCATCGATGGTATAATGATCTCAACCCCTGATCACACACATGCCATTGTTGCGGCTACGGCCTTGGAGATGGGTATGCATGTGTATTGCCAAAAACCCCTGACTCACTCCATTTATGAATCCCGGTTATTAGCAAAACTTGCCGAAAAAAATCAAGTGGCCACGCAAATGGGTAACCAGGGAAATTCCGGCGATGGAGTACGAAAATTATGTGAATGGATATGGAATGGAGAAATTGGAGAGGTAAGGGAAGTTCATGCATGGACCAACCGTCCTATATGGCCTCAGGGACTGCAGCCACCAACGGAAGAAATGAAAATTCCCAAAAATCTCAATTGGGATTTATTTGTAGGCCCTGCATCTATGCGACCATACAACGATGTTTATCATCCCTGGAACTGGAGGGGTTGGTGGGATTTTGGTACTGGTGCTTTTGGCGATATGGCATGTCATGTATTAGACCCTGCATATCAAGCATTGAAGCTTGGTTATCCTGAAAAATTTCGTGGTAGCTCTACCCAGTTTAATACAGTTTCCGCACCACAAGCAGAAACCGTTGAATACCTATTCCCAAAACGGGATAATTTGCCCAATCTAGCCATGCCTCCTGTTAGCTTGTACTGGTATGATGGTGGACTGCTGCCCAACCTCATCGGATTACTTCCTGAAGGTGAGAACCTTATGGCTGATGGGCTCGGTGGATGCCTGTTTGTGGGATCAAAAGACTCCCTTTTATGTGGCTCTGGTGGTTTTAATCCGCGATTACTCTCTGGCAGGGTACCGAATGTTAAACCTTATCTCCGAAGAATACCCGGAGCAACCGGCTATGTTGACGGCCCGCATGAACAGGACTGGATAAGGGCCAGTAAAGAATCGCCCGAAAACAGAACACCTGCATCCTCCAATTTTTCATTTGCAGGACCATTCAATGAAGGTGTGTTGATGGGAGTGCTGGCTGTTCGCTTGAAATCTCTTAACAAGTCGCTGGATTGGGACGCCGAAAACATGAAAATATCAAACATAGCATCAGATGAGACATTGAAGGTAGTTGTCAGAGATGACTTTGTTATAAAAAACGGGCATCCTCATTTCAATACAAAATATGCCACCCTGAATGCGCAGGAAGAAGCCAACGAATACATCAGGCATACATACCGCGAAGGATGGAATTTGCCCGCAATGCCAGAGTAAAGACATGGCTGTGTGAATTGCTGGTATTTCACCTGCTCGCAGCATGTTGCAAGAAACCGGATGAATTTATGAGCTGGTCAAAGTCAATATAATGGTGAGCTCCTGATTACTTCGCATCCGGTTCGTCCAACTGAGTAATGGCTCTTTGACTCATCTGAATATTTGGAAAACATGTTCCTTGTCATTAACAAGTTATGGATTGATAATCAATCTTAAAAGCTATACCCGTAATTAAAAGTCATTGAAAACAAGTATTCACCACCAGGATTTATTATTGCCTTGTACTGGGTTAAACTACTGTCATTCTGTGTACCTTCATCTGTGTCTTTACTGAACAAAGGAACCAGGACTTGCCCATCTAAACCTACGCTAATGAATTGATTTGATTCGATATGAACATGTAATTGGTCAACAGAAAAAGCCCAATTTCCCATTCTACCTTTATCAATTGACAGAATGTTATCCATGGAAATATTGCCGGTAAATCCAGTTTCATCGATTAATAAGTCATAGACAGTTATTGCGATCCGTTCTATTAATTCACCATTTTTAAATTGACTGGGTAGTTTAACGGTCAGTTTTTGAAGCGAAAAACCCCTCCATAAATTGATCTCGCCATCATAATAAGAAGCAATCGTTTGTGGCAGCTCCAAACCTGCCGGATTCTTTAAATCGCTGAAATCAAGCACTGCCTTCTCAGCAATAAATGTAAAGTCTTTTAATCCGTTTATTTGGAATGAATCGAATGAAATATCAATCACCAAATCATTCCAGTTTGAGATCATAGGTGCTTCAAAATTTGCTTTTACATATGTAACGGAATCAATTTCAGGTATTAAAAGATTTCTTGAAAAAGTGAATTCTCCACCAACTCCTATATGCTTGAACCCCGTGCAATCAAAAACGGCAAAGGTTTTTTCGGGAAGCAGTTCAAGACTTATTTCGCTCCCAAATGGTATTTTAGGTGCTTCAATTAATTGAAGGATAACATCTCCTGAAAAACCTCCTGTCTGCGTAAAAAATATTTCTTTCCCAGCAAAAGCAAGTTTTCCAACCTGGGGAATATCAAGTGACATATATGCTACAAGATATGCGCGGGTTGAAGTAATTACAATACTGTCAACAGCCAGTATGTAATCAATTCCCATGATAGTTTTCCTGATCCCAACCGGCAAATCAATTACCGTTTCAGGGGTTAGTCTATCAACAAACTTATTGTTGCTAATAATTTCATCAGTTACCTGGTGGATGTGGCGGGCGAACGGGTTTCTTTCGGCATCATCCGGTGGAAACGTGTTTGCTGATTCCTTAGCCAATTTTTGCCGCGGAAATGCGAACCTCCGGACAGTTTTATGATGTTGGCTCTTGTTTAAACTTTCAGGTCCAACCTCAACCCGGTTTTCCTGTTTAAGAATATTATTTTCGGCAAATGCCTGTGGTTGCAGAACAACAGATGTATAGTTTTGCGCTGTATTGAGATCACAAATTTTTTGCATCGGACAATCGCCCAATTTGCCATTGCTGTTTATTTTGTGTAATCCGCTACTTACATTGCAATTACAGGCGATACTTAAAAAGAAAAATATTGTTTTTATAATGTTATTATTCATTGGAATTGCCCAAAATTTAAAGGCGATAAAAGTTGAATCATGTAAATAACATTACGTATTAATATATTAACGGTTATGTTATTTTTAATATTTTTTTACTATATGCGCACCACGGTTAGCTTACACCCCCTAAAAACCGCACGTGTGAACTTCATTCGGCACAACTGACTCAAGTACTTTTAAGGACATTCTTGTAAGTGGAGACCCGGCTGTTCGTATTTACTGCCTTGGTAATACGTCATTGCCGCCTGTTCACCCGTAGCATAACTTTTTTCCATTCATTAAGGTTCCGGTTATCAATTCGGTGTGCCAGTGCACATCCCGATTTGCAAATTATACTAGAAAAATGTATGAAAAC
>CAZAMT010000380.1:0-3699 GCA_964486145.1 uncultured Bacteroidales bacterium | reverse complement strand
ATCATTCCCCTGTCCTTTCCTGTGACAAACAAATGTCAAACATGGGACAAACTCTTAATTACCTGTTTTACAATTATTTAACCTCCGTATAAAACCCCCGAAAACCACTGTCAAAACCCTGAATATCCTTATATTTGAGCTTATTTAAAAAATTTTAATTCAAAAAGAAGAATGAAACAATCACGCAGAAATTTTTTGCGTTCATCTTTATGTACAGGCGCTGCAATTCCATTAATGTCGGCAACAAATGCAGTCAAAAACACTTCAAACTACCGGAAGAGTGCACGTTATATGGAATTGGACCAGGAACTAAAACAACCCGTGTTAAAAAAAGAATTATTCCCGGATCCTGTAATCATTAAGAGTTGTGATTTGCTAGAGTATGAAGGAAACTATATGGTACGCGTGCGCTCCAAAGATGGTGCCGAGGGTTACTGTGTCGGGCATAACAACCGAATGCCGCATCTTTACCCTATTCAGTTATTGCTGGTAAACCCTTTTTTTATTGGAAAAGATGCCCGCGATTTGGATCAGTTGGTTTTTGATGTAACCATGTTTAAAAACAACTACAAATACCAGGGTTACACGCTCTGGATTCCTATAGCTACTGTTGAAATGGCCATTCTTGACATGTTGGGCCGGATTGCCGAAAAAAGCATGGGTGAATTAATTGGTGATATCCATAATACTAAAATTGCTATTTACAGGGCTAACAACAACAGGGGCAAATCCGCGGAAGAAAGCCTGGAAAGTATGAAAGCCTTGCAGGCTGAAACAGGAGCAAAAGCAGTGAAATTCAAGATTGGTGGCAGAAGAAGCAATCCGGAAGTTCCGCCGGGACGTACTGAACGACTAATACCAATGGTGAGGGAAGCATTTGATGAAAATATTACCTTGTATGCCGACTGCAATGGCAGCTACGATGCAGCACAGGCTATTCGGATAGGAAAAATTCTGGAAGCCAATAAAATTGATCTGTTTGAACAACCTGTACCAACCGATTATTATGAAGACTGGGAAGCCGTTGCCGATGCACTCACCATTCCCATAGGCTCAGGCGGTGGTGAAGTAAGTATCCGCAATTTCCGTTGGCTCATCGGAAACAATGCCGTTCACATGGTACAGCAGGACCTGTTCTACTTTGGGGGAATGATCCGTTGTATGAAAGTAGCCCGCATGGCAGCGGTCAAAGGTTTTCCATGCACCCCGCACATTTCGGGAACCGGTTTGGGATACATTTACATGATGCAGTTTGTGTCTGCCATCCCCAATGCCGGTCCATATCATGAGTTTAAAGGAGTAAGCCGCGACATTCCTTTTGAATGTAAAACATCAAGCTTAATCCCGGAAGATGGCATCTTGCATCTACCCAAAGGCATTGGCAGTGGCGTGGAAATTGATCCGGATTTTATTGCGAAACACAGAATATTATCAATCTGAAACATAACACAAATGTTGGAAAATAATTCATAATATCATAGCTATATGATGAACCTGATGAAAAATATGTTTTTCTATGTCTCTCTGCTGTTAGTCGTGTCGCTGGTTTCATGCAATCGTTCACCAAATCTGGCCATCCACACCGATTTTCAGGTAAAATTCAGGTATCAGGCATCACATGAAACCTCCCTTGATTTTCAGAATTCCTCGAAAATGAATCTAATGGAGAAGGCATCCGTTATTTCCGGTAATGGAACGCCATCAGATCCTTTCAGGTGTGAACTTGAATTAAAAAACAATTCTGGTCAAATCTGGTCAGGCATTGTTTTAATCAAATTGGTAGGAGATTACGATGATGCGCGTTTTTTTCTGCCTGGTTTTCTTTATGGCAAAAATCAGGGAGAAACCGATGACAACCCGAATTTGTTAAAGCAATTCCCCCGGTTGCGAAAAGGGAAGGTCAGTTTTCCTTATTCTCCGTATTGGTTCGCGAGAAGCGATCAGTTAACGCACCCCGTGGCTATGATGTTTACGAACGGAATGGTTGCCGGAATTTCGGGCAGCCCTTATTTAACAAATGATAATCCTGTTAATTTTTGGTCTCCTACCATTGTAAATTCAACTTTTCATGAATACAATGGTTTCATGGCATCAATGGAAAAAGGAGTTTCTGTTGGCTATACGGCAGGTTATGTTGATGCACCCGGCATCTATACACGTCCGCAGGAAGTCCATGAATTTGACGGATCCGGGAAAGGAATCATTCGGATTAAACCCGGGGAAACGATAACTATACCTTTTTCAGTCTATCTTTTTGATGCAGATCACGAATCTACTGTTTCGGAAGTCATTCGTAATGTATACCATGCGTTTCATGAAATTCCATCTGATTTGGCATCTGCTGATACAACCATTTCAGAAATTTCAGAAGCCATTAGTGAAGACGCTTACAGCCCGGAGCATAAAACGTATGGTTTAATCAGTAAGCCCCCAACCGCAGATCATATTGACTTTATTGATGATAGTCAGGTAGCATACGCAACAAAACCGGTTGATTTCGACCAATACATCTCCAATTTTGAAGGCTTAATTGCCTGGACCAATGGAACGGTCATTGCAGTGCCGCTTCTACAGGCATCTTATTATCGCGACAATGGAAACATAAGAAATCAGGCAATCAATGTAATCGACCATATTGTGAATAACTCCATAAATCCATCAACAGGTATACCCTTTTGCACAACGATTGATAATGAATGGACAAACCGGGGATGGTGGACAGAGTGGATTGAAAGCGAAGGCAGGAAAGCAGGCCATTCATCATATATTGTAGGACAGGCACTTTATTATATTCTAAAAGCCTACGAATTGGAAATTGTTAATAAATCAACTGCACACGATAGCTGGCTTGAATTTGCTACTGATGTGTTGCATGTTTTAAAAAAATCTCAGAATAACGAAGGAGCATTTCCAAGGTTTTGGGATGAAGAGAACGGTCATGCAACCGAATATGATGCATTTTCAGGCTGCTGGGTGGCCGCAGCCATGGCTTATCATTCCAGGCTGACAAATGAAAATACCTTTCTCAGTTCAGCCCGAAAGGCAGAGGCTCATTATTTTAAAGATGTACAACGTATGGAATGTATAAAAACACCGCTTGATGTTGCCGATGCCCCTGATTCGGAAGGTGTTCTCGCTTATATCCGGCTGACAAAGATTTTATATGAATTAACGGCGAACAAAGAATATCTTGAAAAATTGAAAACCGGACTGGACTATGAATTGACATTTAAATTTTGCTACAACGTGCCAGTTACAGGAAAGCCGCTAAGTTATACCAAATGGAATGCAAGTGGCGGATCGATTACCTCCGTGTGTAATGCTGTGGTTCACTGCATGTCTAATAGCATTCTTGATGAACTTTTGTTTTACTATAAACAAACAGGTGATGAATACTATAAATCAAGATTAACAGACACCTGGTTATGGGGTCAACAAGCTTATAACCGTGAAGAAAGGGAATACTTTTTCGGAAAAAAAGGCTGGTCAACAGAATACTTTTGCCAGGCAGATCGATTTGTACTCGACATTCGGTTAACCGACAATTCGCGTTCAACAATCTGGTTTGCTTATCATCCCTGGGCTACAGCTTCAATACTTGAGGGAATGTGCGGTGAAATGATTCAAAATGAAGAAATTATAACAAATACAGATTAAGTTTTTTATACAAATTAAAAATATTATAACATGAAACAGACC
>CAZAMT010000379.1:0-3733 GCA_964486145.1 uncultured Bacteroidales bacterium | reverse complement strand
GGTTAACGCTAAATAAAGCGCTACTTCACTTCGTTCGTACCGCTCAACTTAGGTAAGATAAAACAAACAATGCATGCACCGAAAAATCATCACCACAAAGGATGGCTCTCACAGCTTGTTTTTACCCGAACTGAATGAGCATTATCATTCCAGTTGGGGAGCGATGGCTGAATCGAAGCATGTTTTTATTGAAGCGGGTTTTAGTGCCATAAAAAAACAACATATCCGGATTTTTGAGATGGGATTTGGTACAGGTTTAAATGCCCTTTTAACGCTGAATGAAATCCTCGATACGAGTCAAAAGGTTCACTATACGACGGTTGAAAAATATCCGCTTACACTGGAAGAAGTTGACAGGCTTAACTATCCCGAACTTGTGAAAAATGAATTACAAAATGAATTTACAGCGATGCATCAGGCACCATGGGATCAACGCGTTCAACTTACAGACAACTTTTCGCTTTATAAAATGAAAGGTGATGTTCGTGAGTTGCAGCCGGAACAACCGATTGATCTTATTTATTTTGATGCATTTGCCCCGAATAAGCAACCGGAACTGTGGAGTAAGGAGGTGTTCCAAAAACTTATTTCCAAACTAAATCCGGAAGGCATCATGGTAACCTATGCAGCAAAAGGAACAGTGCGCCGGTGCTGGCTGGAACTGGGACTTAATGTTGAAAAACTGCCCGGCCCACCCGGAAAACGGGAATTTCTGAGAGGGAGGAAAGATTGATTTTGGAGAAGAAATTGAAGAGATAATTGAACAATTGAAGGAGGAATGGTGGAAAAAAAATAAAGACATTTACCCTTATTAATTCATAAAAGATACACCATTTGTTGCATTATCCGTGGAACTAAATTATGTGCTATGAACCAGAGATGAAGAATTAAAATCTGGATGAATAAAAAAAGGATTTGTTAAGTTTTTCATAGAATTGATGAATCAGAATTTTGATTCCGTTTCAACCTTGCAAATGCGCAGGCGGTAGCCTGAGTACCATTTCTCTCTGCCCCGTTTTTTCGCATCCACATGCTCCAAATGCTTTCTCCAGCCATCGATGGATTCCAGATCTTTCCAGTAACTAATGGTAATTCCAATATTGCTCTTTGCATGCTCCATCCCGAGGTATCCGGGCTGGTTCTTTACCAATTCTTCCATACGTTTGTTCATTTCATCATATCCTTCATTGTTATCGGTGCGTTTGGAGGAAAATATGACGGCATAATAAGGAGGTTTTGGAGTATCGGCGAACATTGATTACTAATTTACAGGATCATATTGCTACAAAATTACCACATTTAATGAAATAATGCTATTTGATAATAAACCTGTATATTTTTCTAAATTTAATAACCATTCCGCTTAAAAATTCAATCTGTTTTCATTGATTACCTCATTTTTTATGGTTGATTTAAGCAGAACGAAATATTCTGAATTCAACCCGGGCATTTCAACAACCTCAATGCTTATCTTAGCCAACTGTGTTTGCACTGTACCTGGTACATGGTGACGCACCCGAAGACCCTCGAGATTTTCGTTGGGTGATACAGCAGGAAACTCCCAATGGCTGATTTTCTTTTTTCTCCCGTTAACAGTAAGGTAAACATTTACATTTCCAGGGTTTACCATCTCATACGTGTCATTTAGAATCCAAAGATCAAATTCGAGTTGACTTCCGGCCAAAAAGGTAAACTGTTCAAATTTGGCTGAGGCAAGTACAGGGCGTAACGAGGCCTTTACAGATTCAAACGAAGGCTTTTTGATGTTGGGATAGGCAATGATACTATTGTTGGCTGCTGTGGGCCAGGGCTCGTTTAAACACCAGTTCAACGCCATGGAGCATTCGGGCTTCTGCCGCCTTGCCTCTTCAAATATGGCCTTGTAACCGATGGCCTGTAATCGCTGACTTTGCCAGACAAGTTCCTCCAGGTCATCAGCTTTTCCAAAATACCGCTCAATGGTTTCAAGTTCTATCCAGGAACTGGATTTCCATGCTTTAAAACCACCGTGCATCACCCATGAAGACGTTGGTTTTACCGGAAATTGTTCATCTGCAGGAATAACCTCCATAAGTGTTTCGACAGGAGCGAGCGATGGCATCCCAAATTCGGTATAAGCCGTATTGCTTGCTTTATGCATCCTCTGAAATACATCAAGGTTATCATCCTGATCATAAAACAGGTAGTGACCATGTCCCACTCCAAACACCGGTGATGTATGAATGTAAGGTGAGTTTGGGTCCATCCTGTAACAAAGGCTGTTTAGCAACCTTAGTGCATGCGACTGCTCTGTCATGCCCGACCAACTGTTAAACAATTCATTTCCGCCACTCCACATAGCCAGCGATGGATGCTGACGAACCCTTTTGATGATTGATACAGCTTCCTGTTCCAAGATTTTGAGGTAGTGTGGATCGTCCGGATAAGGATTGCATGCCAACGGAAATTCCTGCCATACCATGATTCCCAACGAGTCACAAATTTCGTGAAATGATTCCTTATTGGTAATGCCCCCACCCCATACCCGAATCATATTCATATTCAGCTCCTTAACCAACTTTAACTGTTCAAGGTATCTTTTTGGGGTAATGCTTCCGTAAAAAATTTCCGGGTGTACCCAGTTGCTGCCTTTAACAAAAACAAACCGGTTGTTCAGCTTCATGGTAAAAGGAGGTGTGCTGCGCGACTTGGGAAAATCATCCGGTTTTTTCCATGCTCCTGCATTCATAACCAGTTCCACTTTACGGAATCCTACAGAACCTGTTTTTTTATCGAGTATGTTACCTTCCGGATCTTTTAGTGTAAGTTGGGAGGTATACAAATGTGGTTTTCCATGATCATGAGTCCACCATAATTGCGGATTTACAATGGTTGCCTTTAAAATTTGCTTTGGTTCAGATAGGGTACCTCTTTTGGCTACAACCGCTTTATCTTTGTCGAAAAGCTTCCATTCAAAATCAGTTCCTTTCGCTTTGGAAGATGTTTCAAACGAATAAGAGATTTCTGCAGAAGTGAGGTTTTCATTGAGCCCATAACTGAAATCCGTCTTCAAAATGGTTGCTTTATCTTCTACCTTCAGGTAAGTTTCATCCCAAATTCCAAGTGGCACCAGTCGAGGATGCCAGTCCCAGCCATACGGGGCGGGAGGTTTTACAGCCAGGATAGCCTGCCTTCGGCCTTCGGGTTGACCTTCAGCAATGGGAACTGGATAAACAATTACTTCAAGGGTATTTTTCTCTTCAAGGTAGTCATTAAGCACCATACGCACCGTTGTGAACATTCCTTCCTGATGCCATAATTGCTTCCCGTTCAGGAGAATGTCAAATTCATAATCAATTCCGAGCGAATAAAACACAAGGTTTTGATTGTCTTTTATTGCAGGCTTACTGAAAGTAGTCCGGTAACACCAAAAATCATCCTCCAAATGTCTGTAATTGGTTGCATTGGCACCAATGGCAAAATGTTCCATTTGATGGGCTTTCATGTAATCAAGTTGCACCGCACCGGGAACCGTGGCATTAAAATAAGATGTTGGACGGGCATGCGCGTTTTCCATCTTACCAAGTTCCCAGTTTAATCCGATGGTCTGTTCTTTGTTTTCGGAATGGGAGAAGGTTTGGGAGTATGTTTCCATAAAACACAAAAATACAATTGCTGTTAATATATTTTTCATTTATTTATTAAATTTAACCAGGTACAAAATAGACAAACGAAATTTACGAAAAATATCTCT
>CAZAMT010000378.1:0-3736 GCA_964486145.1 uncultured Bacteroidales bacterium | reverse complement strand
GGGTAACAGTAGAGTTTTTCGCTTTATTTTTCCAGGTTGGTTAGCAATGAATAACCCATCAGTTTGCCGTTGCTTTTGTATGATTCACTTTTCACTACACCAGCTTCCATTGATATCCACTCAACAGCCTTCATGGTCACTGAAACCATCATTTTCGAGGTAATGTCATATGAAATTTTAAAGCAATCGAAAGTGCCGGCAGGAGTTGTTATTTTTTCTTTTCCCTCCACTTTTCTGTTGTCTATGGTTGTCGTCATATTCATCATCGGCATGCCCGCGTTATTTACCGAAATGTTTATTACGCCATCGTTTAATTCCTGACCGGGTTTCATATTGGCCGGGTATCGCAGATTATCACTATCAATGGTGATATCTGCTTCGCTAAAGGCAGTCATTTGCTGACCGTTGATAAAATTTTCCATGCTAAGATTAAACTCGTTGTCTTTACACATGACATCCACTTCCGATTCAAAAATGAGTTCATCTTTATCATCATACGACTTCATTTGAACGGTAGCTTTCAAACTGTTCCCGGACTCCTGCACATTTGTTATTTTCTGAATGGTTCTTCCGGTTACTTTGTCCTTCCGGTTGTAATTGGTGATTTCAAGCGTAGCACCTTCCTGTTTTGGATAGTAAAAAGCGCAGTCCTGTCCAAAAACTGCTCCCAATGGAATCAATAAGGTTGCAAGTAAAATAATAGCGATATTTTTCATGATGGTTGAGGTTTAATTTACATAGGAAAACCTGATTTTCATAGTTTTGTTCGTTGAAAACCAGAAAAAATCCTTGTATTCGCAGAATTGATTGTTCAAATCATTCAAAGTAGACGCATTTTATTGAAATGTTTCCAAAAAGTAACCGGAAGCCCGTGTAATGTATTTATCCCTGCCATGCTCCTCCAGAAATTCCATTTTATTTATAACCTCAGGGGTATCCAATGCAAGCATTTGTAACGTGTTAATGGCATGCAACTGTACTTTCGGATTCTCATGGTCTAAAACAGCAACCAGCGCATTTACTGCTTTTTTATCGCTGGTTAGATTGTATAAGGCCTCTGCTGAAGCAATGCGAACCTCTGCAGAAGGATCGTCCAGCAATTTTTGAAGCATGGGTTCTGCTTCCATTATTTTATCACCATGCACAATACAGCCCGTTGCCGCCCAGTATCGAATGGTAGGATCAGGATCAGCCAGTCCTTTCAGGATTATCTCAGAATGCAGTGAATGGTTCAGGGTTGCCATGTGCGCCGTCTCAATAATTCGTTCAAGGGCAATATCTCCTTGACGCAAAACTTCATATGCAGGCTTGTCACCAAATCTTTCCTTGTATTGCCCTTCAGGAATAAAACCTGCATCGCGAATGGTCAGCGAGTGGTTTAAACATATGTTTCGCATTTCCTCTACAATCTGCTCATGGGCGGGGTCGCCTGCCAAATCATGTATTTCAAAAGGATCATTTTTTACATCGTACAATTCTTCAGAAGGTTTAGCCTGCCAAAAAATGCTTTGTGCTTCATTCGTTCGGTCTGCAAGATATTCTTCTTCCCACGAACGTGTTGCAGGAGCTTTCCAAAGATATTCAAGATGTTGCCCCCAGGGTCGGAAAGGCATGTAATTCCGGATATACCTGTATTTGTGGTTCCGTATGGAACGCATCATATCATACCTTTCGTCCATGCGTCCACGAAAAAGAAAAGCATATTCAGGAGCTTCTGTTTTTTGTTCTCCTAAAAAGGCCTTTCCCTGCATGTATTCGGGGATGTCAATGTCTGCAAGGCTTAGCAGTGTGGGCGCGAGGTCGACAAAGCCAATAATCCTGTTGGATTTTGTCCCTGCACCGGAGGATATTCGCGATTTATATCTTTCAGGTATCCGCACAATAAATGGTACATGGGTTCCTGTTTCATATAAAAACCGCTTGCTTCTTGCCAATACTCCTCCATGATCCGAATAATAAAAAACAATGGTGTTTTCAGCAAGACCATCTTTTTCAAGGTTGTCAAGATAATCACCAATCATTGAATCTAACATGCTGATCCGGTCATAGTACTGCGCCCAGTCATGCCTTATTTCTTTTGTATCAGGATGATAAGGTGGCAAAGGCACTTTATCAGGGTCGTGCACGATTGTAGAGTCGTAGCTGTGTAAAGAACTTTCATGGCTAATCCCGAAATTGAAAATGGAAAAAAATGGTTGCCCTTCTTTCCGATTCTTATAATGTGCTGTTTTACTGGATTCATCCCACACACTGTCAGGTTTGGGCATGTTGTAATCCTCTTTCGAATTGTTGGTGCAGTAATAACCTTTTTTTCTTAGATAATAAGGGAAAAATTTTACAAAGTCCGGAATGTTATAGTTACTGCGCATGTGCTCGGTACCGAGGCTGCTTGCATACATTCCCGAAATGATCGTTGAACGTGCAGGAGCACAAACCGGGGCATTGGCGAAAGCATGCGTATATAAAATGCCTTCCGAAGCAAGTTGATCCAATCTTGGCGTATTGGCAAATTCATCTCCGTAGCTTCCCAGAAGCGGGCTGTTATCCTCACTGACAAGCCACAGGATGTTTGGCGGGTCAACAGGTTCGGAGGAAGTATTGCATGCTGAAACAATAAATATATATAAAAGAAAGAGTAAATTTATCTTATTCATGCTTTGAATATTTAAAAGATTTGAATAGAGAGGGTAAAAGTACGGAAAAATTTTTCTTCAGCAATTGATAAAGCGATAATGTATCAGCTACAAATCGTGTTCGTGCGAATCCATATATACATCAAGTTTGTTGATGAAGAGCTTGGTTGGTTTGGTATATATTCGCTCCCCGACAGACCAGGCCTTTTGCTGCAGTTTATTTCGCTGTTTGTCGAGGATTTTTGTAAGATGTTTGGTTTCCTCCGGATATTCACCCTTTACGTTGTTATTGATGAGTTTCTTTAATTCGCTCAGGTCGTGTTCATCACCGAGATGATCAGAGAGAATATCCAGCGAATTTTCATAACCTTTCAGCACAGGTTTCCATACATTTTGCAACAGTCGTACGTGATACCAAAGGTATTTTACCCGTTTGCGCCATTCGTGTAAATTTTCGGTGCTGGTATCTTTTTTTGCTGCTTCCAGCGCTTTTGTTCCTTTTTTGTATACACGTTTTATACCTTTTTCAAATGCATTAAAAATCTCATTGCTCAGTTGCAGATCAAGCACACGCTGTTTTCCAAGTTCCACCTGCTCGGTTACCTGGTCAAGAATATGCTCTTGTTTTACGCGTTCTTTTTCCGAAGCGTATCGTTTCTGCAAATATGCCTGGATCTGATTGAAGGAATCTTCATCGGCGTGATCCTCTTCCATATCCTTTAGTGTTTTTAAATGGACCCGTACCTCACGCATTACCGCCAGTTTACGTCCGAGGTCACGGTAAAAAACATTTTCCGATTGATACATTTTTTTACCAATGTCATCACGGATGAGTCTCCAGACGGCCCTTATTTTCTTAAAATGTTTTCGGGATGCATGCCCCTTCTCATCAAATTCAACTTCAGGATCATTGATTTTTGAAGTTACACCTGATAATTGTTCCGTAATTATCCGCTTGATCTCGGTCTGAAAATTTTTCTGTACATCTATTCTATAACTCATGTTGTGGGCAAGTGTAAAAAGACCACTGAACATTAACAGACAGATTAGAACCTAAGTTGAGCGGTTGGATCCGCCTTAGGCGGAGAACAAACGCTTTTCCG
>CAZAMT010000377.1:0-3743 GCA_964486145.1 uncultured Bacteroidales bacterium | reverse complement strand
CTAAATCTTATGGCAAACTAAAAATACCTATATTTCATTAAATCCATGTATGTCAATTCTTAAACTATCCATAAAAAGTTTCATTCATTACTTCAGCAAAAACCTCACCATTGCTTTTGGTGTGGCTATTTCAACGGCTGTCATCACAGGAGGACTGATCGTTGGTGATTCAGTAAATCACAGCCTCAGGCAAACGGTTCATTACCGGTTAGGCAATATTACCCATGCGATAAGTGCAGGTGACCGCTATTTTACGAAGGGTTATGCCTCACAAATAGCACAGAAACTGGATGTTCCTGCAACAGCAATGCTCAAACTTGAAGGAATAGGCATAACCGAAGGTGGCAAACTACGCATCAACAATGTACAGGTTTTGGGTATAGATAATGCATTTGCAAAAACCACAGGCACTGATTTCCATTATGATTCACTTGGGAGAAACGAGGTTATCATAAGCGAAAACATGGCAGACAGGTTAAACCTTGCCCCGGATGATTACCTGATGCTGAGAATCAAAAAAGCCAGCGTGATTCCGCTAAACACCCCCTTTGTTTCCGATGAAGAACAAACCGTTTCCGTTCGGGCCAAAGTAAAAGCCATTGCCGAAAAAACGCATCTGGGCAGGTTTACTATTCAAAATTCGCAAACCGCGCCATTCAATGTTTTTATGGATATCGACAGGCTCAATGAGGTTATGGAGATGAAAGGCAGGATTAACAACATTTTCTTAAATAACACCAGGAATCACGAAACATTTGAAATGTCAACTGCCATCCGGTCGCTTTGGCAACTTGAAGACGGCAATTTTGAACTACGGTACCTCGACAAACCCAACGTCTGGGAGTTCTATTCAAAAAGGGTATTTATTGACGGTACCGTGTCCGAAGGGGTTTTGAATGATTTCGAAAATGTAAAACCCGTACTGACCTATTTTGTCAATTCTTTTGAATTCAATGGCAATGAAACCCCGTATTCGTTTATATCCACCCTTGATGATTCGCTCGTGGGCAGGGATGAAGTCATCATCAATGAATGGCTGGCTCATGATCTTGCTGTCTGGACGGGGGATACACTCCGCATAACCTATTTCACCATTGGACCTCTGCGACAACTCGAGGAAAAAGAACGGCTCCTGATGGTAAAAGAAATTGTTCCCATTGACGGCATATTTTGGGATCCCTCCCTCATGCCTTTCATACCCGGACTGAGCGATGCAGGGAGTTGCAGCGAATGGGAAACGGGTATACCGGTTAAGTTAAATAAAATCAGGGATAAAGACGAAAAATACTGGGACGATTACCGCGGTACACCAAAAGCCTTTATCAACACTTCGCTCGGATTGGAACTCTGGAAAAACCGTTTTGGAAACTATACTGCGTTCCGTTTTGATGCCAATAAATACAGCAGGGAAGAACTTCAGAAAAAACTATCAAATACCATTGATCCTGAAGACCTGAACCTTCAATTATTGAAGGTAAAAGCAGAGGGCATGTACGCCGCTCAACACGGGGTTGACTTTGGCCAGTTATTCATCAGTCTTAGTTTTTTTGTACTGCTTTCCGGCGTCATTTTAACTGTACTGTTGTTTATTTTTCATGCCAGTCAAAGGAGGGATCAAATCGGAACATTATCTGCAATGGGGTTTGGAAAGGGGAAAATTACTGCCTTTTTCATGTTGGAAAGCCTTGCATCAGCAATTTTGGGTAGTATCTTAGGAATTTTTCTGGCATTGGCATACACACACCTTGTATTTTTTGGATTGAGCCGCGTTTGGACAGATATTGTGCGAACTACCATCCTTGAAATCAATATAGTTCCCGGCACCCTCATCATTGGGGCAGCAGCCAGTTTATCGGTTTCTGTATTGAGCCTTTATTTTACAATTAGAAGATTAACTAAAAAAGAGGTGATTGGCCTGCAGAAAAAGACCGTGCATGTAACAAGCAGTAAAAAAATAAAGCACATCCGGTTATCCTTTGTAGTTACTTTGATGTTGGGTATTAGTTTCATCGTAATACAACTCCTTTCTTCGGAAATTCTCAATCCTGCCTTATTCTTTATTGCGGGTATCATTTTAATGGTATCGTTTTTTCTTTTCTTTATGATTTACCTTGACAAGCTTCAAAGGAAGACTCATTTGAAGATTACCCTGAAAAATCTGGGGACCAAAAACCTGCTAAGAAATAAAGGCAGGAGCCTGAGTGTTTTTATACTGCTATGCATTGGTTCTTTTCTGGTGATTTCTACCGGAATTAACCGAAAAGACTTTTCGAAAACAGCCGTTGATAAATCAAGTGGCACAGGAGGTTTTTTGTTTATGGCTGAGTCAACCGTACCTGTTCTCAAAGATTTAAATGATCCTAAAATTGCACAGGAATTTGGTTTCTCTGAGGATTACGACTTCGTACAGTTCAGAACACAAGAAGGAGACGATGCCAGTTGTTTGAATCTCAACCGGATTCGTAACCCTAAGATTCTGGGAGTGGAACCACAGGAATTGGACGGAAGATTTACATTCCAGACAAAAACAGAATTCCTGGATCCGGATAAACCATGGGAGTCGTTACAATCGAAAATCGGGAATGCCGTGCCCGCCATAGCCGACCAAACCGTAATCCAATGGGGCCTGGGCAAAAAAGTGGGTGATACCCTGGTTTATAAAAATGCAATGGGCAAAGATTTGGAGTTATTGCTTATTGGAGGACTGGCTGGTTCGATTTTTCAGGGCAATGTAATTATTTCGAACACATTTTTTCTTGAAAATTTCCCAACCTCCAGTGGTAGCAAGGTATTTCTGATTGACGGGAAACCTTCAAAAGACTCAACCATGACCGCTGAACTTAACATGTTGTTCCGTGATTATGGCTGGAGCATGGAAAGAAGCATTGATAAATTGATGGAATTCAAAACCGTTGAGAATACCTACCTTACCATCTTTCTTGTGATGGGGGCACTCGGTTTGCTCCTGGGAACCATCGGGGCAGCCATAGTCCTGGCCCGCAATATCCAGGACAGGAAGCGGGAGATAGCCTTGTTACTGGCGACCGGTTATAAAAGAACCCATATTGTTCGAATGTTGTTAAGGGAAAACAGCATACTGTTGTTTGCCGGTTTAGCAGGAGGTTTGGTGGCTGCCATTATTGCCACCCTTCCCTCGGTGATGGCAAATTTTTATGCCCTGCCCCTCACCTTCCTGTTTTTATCGCTCGTTGTGATTGTTTTAAACGGACTGGTATGGATTTTCATCATTTCGTATGTGCAAATGTTCAATATTAAAGAGATCCGGGTATTGAGGAATGAATAATTTTACTGCAAAAGAAGATGATTATTACCCATACCCCGAATAATGTTCCGTGCTCCTGGAAGTAGTTGTAACCAATTGAATGAGCACCCTGTAAACCATAAAAATTTTGATAAAACTGATTATGTTCTCTTCCTTGTAACAGTTGCTGACAAAATACCAAGAAAATTCATTGAACAAATGACTGGATACGATGGATTTTTTGCAATACGTATTGAATTCGAAAGCAACATCTATCGAATATTTTGCTGCTTTGACAAAAGCCACGCGAATAAGGCAGGAGTATTTTGATTATAAACAAAGAGGAGACAAAAAATGAAAGAAATTACAACATTTGATGAGCATCCTGACAACAGATACGGCAAGATTGATTCTGAGAAACGAACTGATTTTGAGATAAAAGCAAAAGCTTTTGCGATTGGGAAGACTGGGGAGATTCTAA
>CAZAMT010000376.1:0-3753 GCA_964486145.1 uncultured Bacteroidales bacterium | reverse complement strand
TTGCTGGTGATTAAAATGAGGTCAGCGCCCATATTTGCAGCTTTTTTTCGAAGAATAATCAATGCATTTTTTTCAAGATATTCAGCGTTAGCTCTCATCTTGCCGCTTTCATATTTTGCGCTGATATTTTCGAGTTTGTTCATACCCAGAATTTGATCAGTATTGTGTGTAGTATCTACTTCTTCCCATTGCTTTTTTTCACGGACAATGATAAAACTTTCATCCGCATTCAAATTCGGGGCTTCCTCCTTTTCAACCAATGTAAATATTTCTTTCCTGCCATTTTTGTGAATAATGCAATTAATCATTTCTCTTGAAATCGAATTTTGAATTGTATTCAACGGATATCTGAAATAAACCTGGTTTAAGCCAATGTTGGTTACATGAGCAGTAATAACTTTATTGTCGATCGTTATGATTTGATCAAAATTACTGCGATATGCAGTATCTTTATTATATACATATTCCTTTATGTTTGTAACTGAATCCAACACAAGTTCTGCTTGAACAATTACAGCCTTTTCTTCAATGGCACCCGTTGAGCAGTCCAATGAGTCACTTGATATCAATAAAGTATCCTGTAATGGTAATTCTTTCTGGCCGGAAGCATTCAATGCAAACCATCCGCACAATATGATGCAGCATAATCTCATATACCAAATATTAATACATTGAAATCAGGATGGTTGACAGTGGAAATAATGGTACTATTCAAATGGCATTTTGTTGCACTTTTATTACCGAAATAACAAAAAGTAATTAATTGCAACGAATATATTTTTCAATATCAATTCATTGACAAGGTATATATCATTCTTTAATTCAATAAATCCAATCTGCCTGCCAATTACCACAAAAATGTTTTATATTTATCCATTCAAGATCTTCCATTTTAATACTCCCTGACTAGTGCAGAATTATACAGATATAGAAATATTGCAAGGCATAAAAGCGCATGACAATCAAATACTCAAGTATCTGTATAAAACATTTTTCCCAATCGTTGAATTATTCATTACCAAAAACAATGGTACATTAGATGAAGCAAAGGATGTGTTTCAGGAAGCCGTCATCATTATTTACGGAAAAATACGAAATGATGAATTGATCATCAAAAAATCCTTTCGATCATACTTCATGGTAATGATTAAATTAATTTGGTTTAAAAAGATGAAGCGCGAACCAAAAAAATCGAATGATAAGGAACTTTTCGAGAACATTATAGATGACAATGATGATCTTGAATTTAAATATGAGGAAGCAAAAAAATACAACCTCTTTCAAAAACATTTCAAAAAATTACGGGATGATTGTAAACAAATACTTACTCTTGTTTTGCAAAAAATGCCATTAAATATGATTGCAAATAAACTAGGTTTAAAAAGCGAAAACTACATTAAAAAACGAAAACATAAATGCAAGGAATTTTTAGTTGACAGCATTAAATCTGATCCCGAGTATAAAAATATTTATCACCCTTAATATGCCACACTCATTTAATTCTCAGGCATTCATCATTTTTTGAGCTTCTGGTTTTAAAATATGTTATTCCGGCAACGACTGATAATACAAGGACAAATATTAAAAGATATGTTCTGGTTCTATTTTGAAAAAGTGAATCGTGATTACCTATTACCACATACCCTGACCAAAAATAGGGATGAGATTTCAACGGATCTGCATTTTCAAGAAACTTGAGTTTGGCCTTACGCAGCGCATCCGATTTTGATTTTCCCTTTTTCAAGTACTCATAGTAATATTTCATGAGGCGGGTACCGGATTTATCTTCAACTTCCCACAAGCTCATGGTAACAGATGGGCATCCGGCATACATAAACCCCCTGGCAAGGCTAATAACTCCTTCCCCTTTTTGCAGCTTTCCACTCCCGGTGTTGCATGAGCTTAATACAGCCATCCGTGCAGATAATTTCATATTGTAGAGTTCATACGTATTCAGAAAATTATCTTCCTCACTATCATCCGTTTGAGTAAAAATCATTTTTGTAAACATCGGATCCTCAATATTAATAATGGTATGCATGGCCAGATGTAAAATATCAAATTTAGCGGCATTCTTTTTAAAATTAGCTTCGGTTGCATCATCATCCATAAAAACCCGGCCTCCAATAATTTTTTGAACCAGGTTTACTTCTTCCTTGCTACCGGGCAAAGGATAAAGCTGGTTCAAATATTTTTGCCTGAATAAGGGAATGTTTTTTGGCAAGCGATCCGGATAATCGTATTTTGGAGCAAATGCCAGCAATTCTTTGTGTTGATCTTCATGGCTCGCTTTTGCTTTAAACAACAACGTGGATGAATGCGCATAGCTAATCGCATTTCTTTTAACTAAATAAGGAATAGCATTGTATTTATTCGATTTTGCTTTGTTATTAACATGCTCTGTTACAAGAACCTCGAAAGGCAGATAGGCAAGCTGTCCATCAGGTATAATTATTAACGACCTTGACTGAATCAGTTGTTCATGGGGTGCGATCAGCTTCTGATAAAAACAACCGGCCTCCGAAATGAATGACTCAATATTTTGGTTTTCAGATTCCGAAAAACGGTTCTGATGAAGGTTCCTGATGAATTTATCCAGTTTTGTTTTGGTGTTGCGATCCAGTGTATCCACATAAAACTCAAATTTCTTTCGGGTCAGCACAAACGATATGATATTGCTATTTGATACACAATATTCAATAAGTGCTTCCTTTGGTTTTAAAATATCCCGGATATCTCTAATTGATATTGTTTCCGGTTTGTATTTTAACTCATAATACCCCGGATAGTCCTTTTCAAATGTGTCAATCAAATTATAATACTGATTTTTTAATCCGTACAATTTGTTTTCCCAAAACTTAATCTTGTTACTGTCCGGGTCGTTGATTTTTGATTCTTCATACAGTTTTTCATCATACAGGGCAATGTTTCTTTTTAACCCGAACTCCCGTTGAATTAAATGCTCCGGAATACCTCCAAACTCCCTGGCATTCATTGTTTTAATTGATTCCAGCAATGTACTTGCCTTGCTTCTTTCTGCTATTAGAAATGCTTCTTCTTTGTAATTTTCGTAGCTGGTCAATTCATGTAACTTTAATGCTGTCAATATAGCTGTTGGATAAATTTCTTTTTCATGCTCCATTAAAAGCATTTTGCTTCGCTCACTCACATAACCCTTCTTTAAATCTTCGAGAATATAAATACCCGACATTGCACTTTGATAGGCCGATTTTAGGAGATTTATGTCGGGATTTTCGTAACTCTTTTGAAAAATCGCTTTGGCTTTCCGCTTAAAAATGCCCAGTAATACAATATCCGCACTTTGATAGGTTCGTTCAGGATTTTCATGAAGGCTTTCTGCGTTAAAATCAGGGACAAGTGCAATCAGCGCCCTTTGCAAATAATCAAGAGCCTGGTCATATTTATGATTATCAATGTAAATCTGACCAATATCCATGAAGTACTCTGCAACATCCGGATGCTTCATTCCATAAATATTCTTTAACATGCGGCCTCCTTCATGAATGTAAGAAAATCCTTTACTTTCATCGCCATGCTCAACTAAAAATTTTCCATAATCAAAATAGAAATATCCTTTTTTCAACGAATTATGATCGTTATTTTCCGTATAATAATCCAGCCCTTTTTGGTAAAACGAATTTGCTTTCCGGACGCTGTCCAACAATACATAAACGTTCGCAATATTTTTCATTACCAGTTCATTCGCTTTCCAGTTCATCCCGGAATCCAGCA
>CAZAMT010000375.1:0-3759 GCA_964486145.1 uncultured Bacteroidales bacterium | reverse complement strand
TTAGAAAAATGACGTTAAAAAATTTATATTTACCAGGGGTTAAAGTATATTTCGTTTGGGTTTGGTTGCAACAAAGTCTTTCAAATAATATGGTTCAAAGTAGGCTAAGTCTTTAAAATTTTTTGCTTTGTAGGATTCATGACTTAGTTCGACCATCGATACTGCGGAACACCGGATTTCATCATCGAATATTGCTTTTGACGATGAAATGATTTGTTTGCATTTATCTGCACCATTACCAAAGAAGATAACGTTTTTTTTTGAAAGAAATTCTTCGAATGAAGCATCATCAATTACACGTGCATGAATGTCTTCGATAACATTCAGTTTGTCGTCATATATAGCTGTGTAAACCTCCATTCGTCGTGCATCCATCAACGGGCAAAATAAAAACCGATCCGGATTATCTGTTTTGTTGATGCAAGCCAGCGCCATGGCTTTAATGGAGCTAACAGCGATCAGTGGAGTACGTAATCCAAAACAAAGCCCTTTGGCAACAGATATACCAATGCGCAGTCCGGTGTATGAGCCAGGCCCCTCACTGACGCAAACGGCTGACAATTCCTCTATATTGACAGATTTTTCTTTTAAAACCGAATCAATAAAAGGGGTAAGTTTTGATGCATGTGATTTATCTTTATCATCTTCCCTGTAACTCAGTAATTCTCCGTCTTTCGACAGGGCAACTGAACACACTTCAGTGGAAGTTTCAATATTTAAAATTATTGCCATAGGCGGATCATGAAATTTTGTACGCTGCAAAGATAACGAACTTGGTTGTTAATAAATAGGTTCAAAATAATCTGATTCGGAACGAGCATTTGTTACATTCCAGTAGTATTTTTGAGTGTTAAATCAGCAATGCCAGGTGACAAAACATTTTTATATAAAAGAAATTGGCAACATAAAGGTTACCAAGTATCGTCGCTCAAAAAGGATGAAAATTGCAGTAAATGCAAAGAAGCAAGTATCCGTAAGCATTCCCTATTTCGTTAGCTATAACAGGGGGTTGGGATTTGTTAAGGAGAAAATGCCCTGGATTATTCAGGTTCAGAATAAATTGGAAACCCGTGAAGAGGCGTTTCTTATCAAACATGATTTCACTTTAAAATTTCTGGATAAAACGTTGGTAATGCAACCCGGACCTATTTCTGTTGTAAGAGCAATGCAAAAGGGAAATGGCATTATTGTTCAGTATCCGGAACAGTTGGATCTTAAGAATCCGGAGATACAACATCTTTTAAAATCAACAATAATTGAGATTTTGCGAATGGAAGCAAAAAAATATTTGCCACAACGGGTTCGGGAGCTCGCTATCGGCCATGGATTCAACTATACAGGAGTTGCCATTAAAAATCTTCGATCCAGGTGGGGGAGTTGTTCATCGAGGGACAACATCAACCTTAATCTACACTTGATTCGGATACCAAAGCATTTAATCGATTATGTGATACTGCACGAACTTGTTCATACAAAGCATCGCAACCATAGCCCGCATTTTTGGAATGCTCTAAGCAAGGTATTGCAATCAGATGCAAAAGCGCTGCAAAAAGAAATGCGAAATCACCATCCTGATATAGTCGCGGTAAAGTGAGGTAAAATCTACTGGAAGGGTTCGCATTACAGCAACATGATGGAAGATATAAGAAAAAATCTGTTAGCTGAAAACTGAAGTAAATAAATGTAAATTATGAAATGATGCAATATAAGGAAATTGTTCAATGACACTGGTTTTTCTATTTTTGCAGTAAACAATGATGTATGCCACTAAAAACGAATATCAATGTAGCCGCAGCGCAGATAGAAATCACTCCCGGGCGGCCT
Source organism: uncultured Bacteroidales bacterium (assembly GCA_964486145.1). Taxonomy (GTDB): domain Bacteria; phylum Bacteroidota; class Bacteroidia; order Bacteroidales; family JAAAOM01; genus CAZAMT01. The sequence goes on along the minus strand of CAZAMT010000375.1, from coordinate 1,935 downwards.
GATAGTAACACAGCCAAAATTTTAGAAAAAATAAAGGAAGCAAAAGAGAAGAAGGATGATATGATCATCTTTCCTGAAATGGCAGTTCCGGGATACCTCCTGGGAGATGAATGGGAAAACGTTGCATTTGTAAAAGACGCGTTTGGCTATAACCGGGATATCGTTGAATCATCCGAAGGAATCATTGTGATTTGGGGAAATGTGGATATCGATGAAAAAAACATCAATGAAGATGGCCGAATCCGGAAATACAATGCTGCTTACATTGCCCAGGACGGAAAGTTGGTTGGGAAAACCCATAAAGCATTATTGCCAAACTACCGTGAATTTGACGATTCAAGGCATTTTTATTCACTTATTAAAGAAGCTTGGGACAAAAGAGCATCAGCATCTGATTTGCTACAGCCATTTCAGGTTTTAGTAAATGATACGGCAGTAAATGTGGGCCTTATTTTATGTGAAGACATGTGGAGTGATGATTATTCGGTAAAACCGGTGAAAATATTACAGGAACATGCGTCGGATATTATAGTAAACGTGTCGTGTTCACCGTGGACCTGGCGGAAAAATGACAAACGGCACCGGGTAATAAAGGATCGATTAAAGGAACATCCGGTTCCTTTTATTTATGTGAACAACATTGGTATTCAAAACAATGGGAAAAACATTTACCTGTTCGAAGGAAATACCACCTTTTATAATTCAGACGGAAGTTTGCATAAAGTTGCCGCAAATTATACCGAGGAAGTGTTGCGGGCGTGCATTACTGCTGATGGCAGGGAACAATTTGCTTCACAACCCCTGTTAAGCAAAGTGCAGGATACAAAAGAACTTTATGAGGGATTGATTTTTGGGATACAACGGATGTTTACATTTTTAGGTAATCCAAATGTAGTCATTGGAGTAAGCGGAGGAATAGATTCAGCACTGAGTGCCACCCTTTTAGCGCTGGCACTGGGAGCGGAACGGGTTTTTGCCGTAAACATGCCTTCAAAATTTAATTCGGAAACCACTAAATCCGCAGCCTTAGAGCTTGCCAGAAACTTAGGAATTAACTATGCTTCGGTTCCCATACAGGAGACTTTTGAATATACAACGCAACAACTAAATTCAACCATATTCAAACAATTGGATGGTTCGGAAAAGCAAACCAGGGTGCAGCTATCAGATTTGAACGAAGAAAATGTGCAGGCCAGGGACCGGGGGTCACGAATACTCGCGGGAATTGCTTCGGCGCTGGGAGCAGTTTTTACCAATAACGGTAATAAAACAGAAATTGCCATTGGTTATGCCACTCTTTACGGCGATGTGAACGGAGCAATTGCCATTCTCGGTGATCTTTACAAAACAGAAGTATACCAGTTGGCAAGGTACATCAATGAAATGAAAGGATGGGATGTTATTCCCAAAGAAATTCTGGAACTCCCCGCTTCGGCAGAATTAAGTGCTTCCCAAAATGTAGACGAAAACAAAGGAGATCCCATCAATTATCCGTACCACGATAAATTAATGCGGGCGTTTATTGAATTCAGGCTTGATCCCGAAGATATCCTGAACATGTATCAGAACGGGGATCTAGCCGAAACATTTGGTATCAACGAGGGGATGTTTACAGATTTTTTCCCGGATGCAACAGCTTTTATTGAAGATTTGGAACACAAGTGGCGTTTGTTCAAAATGAGCTTTTTCAAGCGTATCCAGGCCCCTCCAATTATTACAGTGAGTAAGCGTGCTTTCGGATTTGATTTACGGGAATCCCAGAACAACATTCATTTTACGAGAGGATATTACCGGTTGAAAAAGAAAATCCTGAAAAAATGATTACTGATGAAGTGGCGTATGACAATTGATATAAAACTTCTAAATATTCGGTTATCATATTTAAAGAGGTATTAGACTTTTCATTCGATTGTTTTTATTCGTTGCTTACCTTGT
>CAZAMT010000374.1:0-3808 GCA_964486145.1 uncultured Bacteroidales bacterium | reverse complement strand
AAAAAATATAATAAAATGACAGATTACATTCCACCCCAGGAAGTATTTAAGTTTTGCCCAAAATGTGGCTCTCAACAGTTTAAATTCCAGGGAGAAAAGTCATTCCTCTGTAACTCATGCAACTTTCTGTATTACATCAATGTCGCGGGCGCAGTTGCAGCTCTAATCCTGGATGATGAAAATCGTTTATTGTTCGCAAAACGCGCTTTCGACCCACATAAAGGCACCCTTGATCTCCCGGGTGGATTCGTGGACAAGGATGAATCTGCTGAAGAGGCACTCGTAAGGGAAATTAAAGAAGAGTTGAACTTAGACGTGGATAGGTATACTTTCTTTCGTTCATTTCCAAACAGGTATACTTTCAGAGGACTCACATACTATACGGTGGATCTGTTCTTTAAATGCACGGTCAAAAACATGGAAAAGCGCCAGGCGGGTGACGATGCAGCGGAAATCGTGTTTTTACCCATCAATGAAATTGATCCCGGGCAAATTGGTCTGACTTCCATCAGGAAAGTCGTTGGAGGATTCATTGAAAGCCATCATCAGGAACGGCAATGAACATTAGCATCTAATTTTGCAAACTGAAGTATTTCTTTGAAATTTTTGCAAATAAAATGCACAATGTTTTTATTATCTTACAATTCCAGGTTTAGTTCTATCAGTTTCATTATCTTTGCGTTTCAATATAAAACTGAAGACAGACCTCCGATAAGTTAAGGCAGGAACTGTCTTCGATGATATCCGGAAAAATTTCGGATGAGGAATACAACACAAGGTTTGTAATTTGTGTTGTATCTTCAACGTTATTATAAAATTTAAATAAAATATTATATGGGTTTGAATGAAACACAAAATACCATCATAGAAGAATTTGCATTGTTTAATGACTGGATGGATAAATACAATTATTTAATTGAATTGAGCAAGGAATTGCCTCAAATTGATCCAAAATTTAAAAATAACGAACACATAATAAACGGCTGTCAATCGAAGGTTTGGTTGCATGCTGAACTAAAAGATGATAAAGTTGTTTTTACTGCTGATAGTGATGCTATTATCACGAAAGGAATTGTTGCTTTGCTCATCCGTGTGCTTTCTAACAGAACACCGGAAGAAATCATGAATGCCGATCTTTATTTTATTGATGAAATCGGATTGCGGCAAAATCTCTCACCAACCAGGTCAAATGGATTGCTGGCAATGGTAAAGCAAATGAAACTGTACGCTATTGCGTATAATGCTAAAAACAAAGTTTAAGGTTATGTCAGATACAAATGATATTTTACAAATTGAATCGAACATCGTAAAAGTTTTAAAAACAGTTTACGATCCGGAAATACCGGTCAATGTTTATGATTTAGGGCTCATTTACGATATTGATGTGAAGGAAAACAAAACAGCGGAGATCACGATGACACTTACAGCACCAAACTGTCCGGTGGCTGATCAGGTTTTAATGGAGGTGAAGACCGCGGTAGAACAAGTTAAAGGTATTGAAGAGGCTGATGTAAACCTGGTTTTTGATCCACCATGGGATCAGTCGATGCTCACCGATGAGGCAAAACTTGAACTGGGAATGTTGTAAGACAATTACCGTAGCGCGATTATCTCATGCTAGTTACCTTGCGTAATACCCAACGAATAAAAGATGAAGCCAAAAGACTTGGCTTTGATGATTGTGGCGTAGCCAAAGCCGAAGAACTCCCGGATGAAGCCGTTAGATTTCGTTCCTGGTTAGACAAGGGGTACCACGGTGAAATGGGTTACATGGAAAATTATTTTGATAAACGCGTGGATCCGTCAAAACTGGTGGAGGGTACCAAATCTGTTATTTCGGTCATTTTAAATTATTATCCGGAGCAACATCAGCAAGATCCGGAAGCCCCGGTGTTGTCAAAATATGCTTATGGTGAGGATTACCATTTTGTAGTAAAAAGAAAGCTGAAAGAGCTGAAAAAATTCATCGACAATGAAATTCAGGTTACTTCCGGCAGGGCATTCGTTGATTCAGCACCCGTTCTTGACCGCGCGTGGGCTGCGAGGTCAGGCCTTGGTTGGATAGGTAAAAACACCAACTTAATTTCACCAAAACATGGCTCTTTTGTTTTTATTGGTTCGCTCTTTGTTGATCTGGATCTGGAATATGACCATCCCATCAATGATTACTGCGGCGACTGTAACAAATGCATTCAGGCCTGTCCGACAAATGCCCTCGTTGGCCCACGACAGCTTGACGGAAGTAAGTGCATCTCCTATTTCACCATCGAATTTAAACATGACGAGTTACCCTATGCATACAAAGAAAAATTTAAAAACCGGGTATTTGGTTGTGATATCTGCCAGGACGTTTGCCCATGGAACAAAAAGGTAAAACCAAATCATGTTCCTGAATTTAAGCCATCAAGCGAGCTTATGAACCTTTCCGGTTCAGACTGGCATAAATTGAATGTGGAAAAATATAAATTACTGTTTAAAAAAAGTCCTGTAAAACGCGCAAAATTAAGTGGGCTTAAAAGAAACCTGGCATTTCTGTCAAATCAATGAATCGACATATTCAAATTTCTGGTTACGCAATTGTGGTACAAAACCCGATTCTTTGATTGCACGTTGCATCCCATCTTTATCAAAAGAATAATTAGCTCCTGCTGAAGAAACTACATTTTCTTCAATCATAATGGATCCAAAATCATTTGCCCCTGCATGCAGGCACAGTTGACCCGTATCTTTTCCTACTGTTAGCCATGAAGCCTGAATATTTTTAATATTTAGCAGAAAAATCCTGCTTACAGCAATGAATCGAACATAATCATGTGAAGAAACAGCGCTTGAAACCGCCTTTTTTTCCTTTAAAACGGTTGCTTCATCCTGGAAAGGCCATGGGATAAATGAAATAAATCCCGGGCTGTTATCCGGTTTCATGTCTTGTACATTCCGGATTCTGCGCAAATGTTCAATTCGTTCTTCTATGGTTTCGATGTGTCCAAACATCATGGTGGCAGAGGTTACCATGCCCAGTTTGTGCGCTTCTGTCATCACGTCCAACCACTCATTGGCATTGCATTTTCCAGGAGAAACTATTTTTCTCACCCTGTTGCTTAACACCTCGGCGCCGGCTCCCGGTAAACTGTCCAGACCGGAATCTATCAATTCCTTCAGTATTTCCCTGTATGATAATTTCTCCATGACAGCGAGATGGTGAATCTCAGCAGGTCCCAATGCATGTAGGCGCAACCCCGGATAATATTGCTTGAGTTCTCTGAATAAATCCTTGTAAAACCGCAGGCCCAGTTTAGGATGCAAGCCGCCTTGCAACAAAAGCTGGTTTCCGCCCAGACGGTACATTTCCTCAATTTTGTCTTTATACTCCTCGATGGAAGTCACATATGCATTTTTGCTTTTGGGGACACAATGGAAATTACAAAATTTGCATCGCGCAATACAAACATTTGTAATATTTACATTTCGATCAATGATCCATGTTACTTTGTTGTCGGGATGAAATTTTTTACGTATGCTATCAGCAATGTAAATTAATTCTGATGTTGGGGCATTTCTATAAATTTCCAACCCTTCATCATCGGAAATGTATTGTAGATTCAGTGCTTTCTTGAAAATATCGTCATAATCCATTTTGCCAAAAATATCTATTCTACATGAATAAAAAACGAAAAAACATATTCATTACAGCAGCAATCCCTGTCAAAATATCCGGAATTTCTGCATGAATTGATTAATTTTGCAGTAAATACATGATATTTATCATAAACAGTCGATTGTAAATAATTTATGAACCGAGGACAACTTG
>CAZAMT010000373.1:0-3810 GCA_964486145.1 uncultured Bacteroidales bacterium | reverse complement strand
TTTCATGAAAATATTGTATTCTGATTATTAATAAATTAACAAATATCAATCCATTATTGTTTGTACCCGGATTATGAATTGAAGAGAATCTTTATTGAAACTCCTTCTTTACTGAAATCGCCGATCAGGTTCAGCATATCTTCACTGATAAAAACAATAGCCAGCATTTCAGGTTGTCGTTCCATTGTGTATTGCTGCAATTCTTGAATTTACGAAATCAATAATTTCATTCATTTCCTCCGGATGAAACCATTGCATTTGTTCATATTTTCTGAACCAGGTTAGTTGTCTTCTAACATATTTTCGGGTATTCCTTTTAATCAGGTCAATGGCTTCATCAAGGGTTATTTCACCATCCAAATGTCTGAATAATTCCTTATAACCAACAGTATTTAGTGCATTTTTATCTTTATAAGGAAACAGTGCTTTCGCTTCCTCCAACAAACCTTCTTCCATCATTTTCTCAACCCTCGTATTGATGCGCTTATAAAGTTCTTGCCTGTTCATGTCCAAACCAATCAACAAGGGAACAAAATTTCGCTGTTTCTTCGGAGCTGATAAAAAAGTTGAATATGGTTTACCAGTCATTATCGATATTTCAAGGGCTTTCAAAATACGATTGGGATTTTTAAGATCTGCATTTTGGTAATACACAGGATCTAAAGTTTTTAGCTGCAAACGAATGCTTTCAATGCCTTGTTTTTCATATTTTTTGCGCAATGAATTCCTCAAATCCGGGTCAATCGTAGGTAAATCATCAATTCCTTTGATGGTAGCATCCAGGTAAAAGCCGGTACCACCGGTAAAAAAAATCAACTGATGTTTTTGGAATAACCTGTCAAGTATCTCAATTACCTGATTTTCGAACATGCTGGCATTATAATAATCATGAATGCTTTGCACTGCCAACATATGATGTGGCACCCCCAGTTGGTCTTCCGGTGCCGGAAAAGCAGTACCGATTTTCATCTCTTTGTACACCTGACGTGAATCAAATGAAACCACCTCACTGCGAAAATGCTTTGCCAGTTTGGCTGTTGTTTTAGTCTTTCCGATGCCCGTAGGACCTGCAACAACCACAAGGATGTTCGTGCTTGAAATATTCAAATTCATTTTTCTAAAGATTATTTAGAAAATTCAACATGGCAGGCACTCTTGAGCGTTTATTCAGGCTTTTATGTGTAGCTCTGCCTGGTGCTATCGCATCTTCGATAGGATAGCTGGAAATTACCGATTCTATATTCTCCCTCGCATTGTTTATATATTCCTTTGCTTCATTCACATCCTGGTAAACCGAAAAATACAGACAACCAACGGGTACATTGTGTTCGTCATGTTGTCTTAAAAGTAAAAATCCATTATCGTAATGGGGAATTTTATTAATCAAAAAAACGGATTTATTGTATTCATATTGATCAGCATACCGGTGGAAATTGAAAACAGATTGATAACTTTCAAGATTATCAAGAAACCCTCCAATGGCATAATGTTCGGGAACCAACAGGCGTGTAACATTGTAGATGGTTCGTTCAAAATATGTAAAAATGTCTTTTCCCAGGTTTTTGATGGTTTCATCGCTTTCCTCTCCTGTTAAAAGTGCCATACTATACTTGCGTTTATGCAGTAAATGAGGATATTTACTGAAATATTTCACAAAATAGTCCGGATTCATCTTCAAATCGTTTGCTATGATGGCATCAAAGGATTCAAGTTTCGATGTGGTAAAAACAATGCGCCTCGAAAACTCCGGTATTTCCGATTGAATAAATGAACCAATCAACTCAAGCATTTTATTGTCATTTGAAGTCTGTTTCCCGATAAAAATATGACCGCTCAAAAAAATACACAACATCTCAGGAAATCCATACAAAGGCTTATTACCAGCTAAAATAACGGCAACTCTCTTTGGAGATTTATCATTGAAACCTATATGTATTAACAACGACTTTATATATTCCGGTTTAAGATCTTCCACCACATTTGCTAAAACATGCAGGATGTTTTCTTTCGTAAACCACGGATTTTGAAGAGCTGTATTTTTCATTATCCTATCAAATTCCTGTTGAATTTCCTGATTAGAAAAAACGCTTTCAATTAGTTGCTGTAATTTTTTTCCTACAGCCGATAAGCCATCAATAAATCTTTCTTCATTCATTTTGCTCAAATTTCGTAGGATAATAAAAATACAAATTTGAAAGAACAACTTCACTTTTATTTCCTTATTTATATATTCAGGCATTCAAACAAGTTAATAATATTGATATGGAAATTGTCCTTCTTGAAGATTTTGTCATACTATTTGGATTAGCCAGTCTGGTTATTTTCATTTTCCAGAAATACCGTATCCCGGCCATTGTTGGCTTTTTAATAACCGGTATATTAACCGGTCCACACGGATTTGGACTTGTAAAAAACCATGAAGACATTGAGATACTTGCCGAAATTGGTGTAATACTTTTATTGTTCACCATTGGCATTGAGTTCTCATTAAAAACCCTTATCCGAATCCGACGGACGGTATTTCTTGGAGGAGCAATGCAGGTAGGCTTAACAATACTATTCGCATTTATTATTTTCCTGTTACTTGGTAATGATATAAATCAATCGGTTTTCATGGGTTTCCTGGCGGCTTTGAGTAGTACCGCCGTGGTATTGCGAGTATTGCAGGAAAAAGGTGATGTTCACTCGCGGTATGGCCAGGCTTCAACAGGTATACTGATTTTTCAGGATATTGCCATTGTTCCCATGATTTTATTTATCCCGTTGTTAGCAGGCTCAAATGAGCAATCCCTCCTGTCGTTTGCCTGGGTGATGGCAAAAGCTGTTATTGTAATTGTTCTTGCCATTGCCTTTGCGCGTTACCTGATTCCAAAACTTTTACATCATATTGCCAAAACCCGGAGCCAGGAGTTGTTCCTGTTAACAATCCTTGTAATTGCATTTGCCGTTGCATGGTTAACATCGTCTGTGGGATTGTCTCTTGCTCTGGGAGCCTTTCTGGCAGGTCTTATCGTATCTGAATCGGACTACAGCCATGAAGCATTCGGAAATATTATTCCGTTCAGGGATATATTCACGAGCTTCTTTTTTATATCTATCGGTATGTTACTTGATGTAACCTATGTCATTGAAAACCCACTACTAATCATTTTAGTATCTGCCGGGGTTATCTTATTAAAAACCATTCTTAACGGATTTGTTGCTTTTGTGCTGGGACTTCCTTTCCGGACAACCATTATGGTGGGTCTGGTTCTTAGTCAGGTCGGTGAATTCTCCTTTATTTTAAGTAAAGACGGATTGCAGCAAAACCTCATAAGTGAAAGCTACTACCAATTATTCCTGTCAGTTGCAGTAATTTCAATGGCTCTGGCACCCATGATTATCAATTTAGCGCCAAAACTGGCTGTTTTTGCTGAACGATTGCCATTACCGGATAAAGTGAAACAAGGAAAAAATCCTGTTCCTGTGAAAACTGTTCCGGAAACATCAAATCACCTTGTAATCATTGGACTGGGAGTGCATGGCCTTCATCTTGTAAGAGCTGCAAGGCATGCAGGTATTGATTTTATTGCCATCGATAATGATCCGGAAACCGTGCGGAGTGCACAAAACAAAAGCATACCCGTAGTGTATGGTGATGGTAGTAACGAAATCGTTTTGCATCAGTCAAGCGTTGAAAAAGCAGAGGTGGTGGTTGTATCAGTTGGCGACCCTGCCGGGATTTTCAGAATAACCGAGCGCGTGAGAAAACTTAATCAAACCTGCTTTCTCATTGTTCGCACGAAATACATTGCCGATCTGGAAGATTTA
>CAZAMT010000372.1:0-3817 GCA_964486145.1 uncultured Bacteroidales bacterium | reverse complement strand
TTTGTCGGAGGTCTGTTTCATGTCGCACAAAACCTTTTCAGTGTCCATTTGTTTTTCATTTAGAACAAATGGACACTTTTCATCAATGGTTATTAAAATATGGTGAATTCTGGGAGCAGAAAGATATCAGCGGATTCATTATGCTTTTCAATGAAAATGAATGAGTTTATTAAAATCATTGGATTTTAATACTGGTGGGAAAATTTCGTAATTTGGTATTTAACTGAATGTGTTGGAGCAATACCGAAGCAGTAACGTGCGCCTTTCAAACGTTGTCGATAGTAAACTCAGAATGTAGACATATTGTACAATTGTCTAATAAAACCAAAGTATCACCCCGGGTACTGATTCAATCTTTTACTTTATTCAAAGAAAGGGCGTTAAGCATCCAGCGTGGCAGCGATTTATGGGGGTCACGGTTTCGCAAGTTAAGATAGATGCCCAGTTTTTTCAAAATCGGAACCCTGTGCGTTTCAACAAATTCGATGAGTGTTCCATCGGGATCTTCAATATATGAAAAAGCACCCGCTGATTCTCCCATATCAAAGGTATCACCTGCATCAACCGTGAAAGGGAATCCTTTGGTTTTGCATTCCTCACGCAGTTTATCCATACCCCTGATGTCAAAACATAAATGAATAAAACCCAGGTCTCCCCAATAGCGATCCTGAAAAATTTTTTTTGCCGGTTCACCTTTCAATACCTGCACCAGTTCAATTTCGGAAGGGCCCAGAACCGGGCTGAAAGCTCCTTCACGGGGTTTGCTATGTCGTAGTAATACCCTGCGAAATGTTTTATCGCCCCCGGGTAGGCGCTTAAAATCTTCAAAAACTCCTGATACGTCGTAAACCACACTATCGTAACCAAGGATATCCGAATAAACCTTTCTTGAATTATCGATCTCGGAGACACCGATAATTGCGCCATAGGATGCACCGGTCAGCTTTTTTTCATCTTTAAACCATCCGTTACCATTGACAATTTGAAAAAGATTGTTAAATGGGTCGTGAATAAAAAAATGACTCAAATCTTCCGGGTCCGATAAGATGTCACTGCTCAGATTTAATTTTTCTACTTTATAGAAATCAAAGGTTGTGTTTACATTTTTTGACTTAATTTTGGTCGCGTATATACCAAGGTCGCCGATACAAATTTCATCAATGGGAGGTTGCGGTGTACGATCAGTGTATTGCCATATTTCAAAACCACCTCCGCTTTGCATATTCAGGGCAAGCGCAGCATGTCTGTTTCTCGGTATTCCGCCTGTGTAAGGCATCATTAAATCAGCAGGGGCTGCTTCCTCAAATACCCGTATGTCCATGCCAAAGTATTTTCTGTACCATTTCCAGGCTTTATGAACATCCTGCACACCAATCCCAATTTGTTGTATACCGCTTATAACTTTTCCGTTTTCCAATTGATCCAAAATTACAAATATAACTTGTGAATAGGGCAGGTTAAATACCTAATTCCCGTCTTTTGTACAAAATTAACGCAAAGAAAGCATTTTGTGTTTAAAAAAAATTAGTTAGGACTGATTTTTTCGGCTATTCTGAAAAACAAAACAGGGATATATTTGCGAAAAAACAGCATGAATCCTTCCTTTCCACCTACAAACAATTCAAATTTCTTTTTACGAATTGCATATATGATTTTAGTTGCGCAAACAGTCGGGTCCATGCCTTTTTCTTGTCCCGGATCCATTATACCGTGTGGTTTTCCTGTTTTGGTAATGGCATTTTTGGAAATGTTTGTGCGTATGCGTCCGGGGAAAACAATGGTGACTTCAATATTTTTTTGTTTCAGTTCGGTATATAGCGATTCAAAGAAGCCATGGAGAGCATGTTTTGATGCAGAATAGGCCGAACGCATCGGGTAACCAAACTTTCCGACTACACTGCTAATTACAACAATGTGGCCGCCCTGGTGTTTGAGCATTTCGGGCAATACGTTTTTTGTTAACGTAACTGCTCCAAAATAATTCACCTCCATAACTTCGCGATCGATGTCTACAGGTGTTTCTTCTACAAGGGATCGCTGGCTGATACCACTGTTATTTATGAGAATATCTACATTTCCAACGTTCCGAAATACTTCCCTGCTGACCTTCTCAATTTCTTCAGAATTGGTCACATCAAACGGATATACATAACATTTTTCCGGATATAAACTTTCGTATTTAACCCTTTCAAGCTCACTTTTCCGGCGGGATGATAGAATTACCGTGGCTTCTCTTTTAATAAATTCATAAGCAAGCGCTTCTCCAATTCCTGATGACGCACCGGTAATCCAAACGACTTTGTTTTTAATATTATTTTTCATGAAGCATTCACACTTATTGAATCGGTGTTATTGGTATGGTTGTTTTTTTCCTGCGCCAATTGTGATGATACTATTCCATCGATGTTTTGGATAATTCGTTCTCTGATTTCCTTAAGTTCCATTAACAACTTGTTTTTTGTACCTGATAACCAGTTATATCTTATTTTTCCTATGAGTTTTCTAAACTGAATGTAATAAAAATATGCAAATTTTCCCGACGGATATATCAATACAAGATACATCAACGCGAGCCAGAAAGGCCTGATGAATATCAATGCAAGTAAGGATATCAAAAAGTAATAAATTGTAAACAATATCAAGCCAATGGCATACTTGAAGGAACTGTGAAATTGTTTGTCCTTGATTTTTTTTGTCGCAAACTGAGGTAACTTATAGGGCAGATAGTTATTCACAAGCCCAAGTAAATACAAAGGAATTCCCGCAATAATAAAAAGAAACTGTAATAATATTCCTGTTATGGAATGTTTCTTTTTGCGAAACAGCCAGTCTTTCAGATGAAGTTTTTTCAGTCCCTTCATGTATCTAATCATGTCTTCGTTGGGTTGATCCAGTTGATCGTGGTTTTCATTTAGTACATCAATCATTTTTTTATCAGCATCGAATTTTGCTGCCAGGGAAGATGGTTTTAAACCAAGTCTTTTCCGCATAACAGGGTTGTAAAGAGTTCTTAGATTTTGATATAAACTGTAATATTCCCTGGTTTCGATGTGTATCATCACCGTTTTCATTTTTCCGGCAAGAAATTCACGGAAATCATTCATTGCCTGTCCGGGGTTTTCTGCATAGGCATCATAGAAATCAGCTACTTCAACAGGGTCTCCATAATTGACAAAAAGTGACTTACCAAATTTTTGATAATGCTCGAAATCCAATCCTACAGGCTGAATTTTTACACCGGGGTTGTTTCCGTATTCTTCCTGAGCCTGAAAAGCAATTCGGAACACGCCTTTCATGAGGGGGCGTAACCTTCGTTTATCCCCATGGTTACCTTCAGGCATAAGTCCCAACGGGTTAATTTTGTTTTTCAGCACACGCAGGGTTTGATTGAATATTTCTTCATTTTTTTTCAACTGTTCGGCACCATCCCTTAACCTGTAAATTGGTAAGATTTTCAGGAATGTAAGGATGGCAATAACTACGCGTCCTTTAAAAATATCACTGCGCGCCAGAAACACGGGCTGATAGCGGTTGGTGGTAAGTATGGCAAGTGCATCCATCAGGGCATTCTGATGGTTAAGAACAAATATTACCGGCTGTTGGTGAGGGATTTTCTCTACATTGCGTACCTCAACCTTTCGGTAATAGTTTTTAAATGAAAATCTCACCACATTCTTCCAAAATGTATACCAATGCGACCACTTATCAATATCTTTACTCATGACAATCTATCCTTATTAATTCACAAACAATCAGTAAACCTCTGTGTGCGATAAAGATTACTTTCAGTGAGCGCCGCTTCGCTCTGGTTCACTAA
>CAZAMT010000371.1:2404-3834 GCA_964486145.1 uncultured Bacteroidales bacterium | reverse complement strand
TCCCCTTTAGGGGATTTAGGGGTAAGGTGGCTTTTTAGACCGGACTCATTTATTATTTCAAACGTACCGGATTTTTATTATCGTGTACAAAATCCACCCTAACTTTATTTGTTATTCATCAAACAGGTGGGTTGGTTTTGAGAGTATTTCAATGGAATAGATGTCTTGGTTGTCCTTGCCATCTACCTTTTTGAGTGAAATCCATGCTTTTTTGCCTTTTTCAAGGGGTATAAAAAAATGATTATCACCTGTTGTATTTATAGGATATCCTATGTTGACAGGCATTTTCCACTCTTTATTTTCCTTGTTTGAGTAAAAAATATCAAATCCGCCCATGTTGTAATGACCTTTGGATGAGAAATAAATGGTTTGCCCGTTGTTTACCGTGAAGGGTGTTGTTTCGTCAAACTCGGTATTGATTGTTTCACCGAGGTTCTTCGGCTTTTTCCACCCCGTTTCACCTTTTTCAGAAACCCAAATATCAAAACCACCCTCACCCCTCCGGCGGTCGCTGGAATAGAAGATTTTTAAGCCATCATCAGAAAATGAAGCATGAACCTCGTTGCTTCTTGTGTTAATATTATCGCTAACCGGAATGGCTTTATTCCATGATGAACCATCATATTCAGAGATATAAATGTCATCGTTGTTTTTCTGTTTTTTAACGAGTAGCAGGCTTTTACCATCCGATGAAAGGCCTGTTGGATACATATCACCATCAGACCCCACCATCGGACCAATGTTAACGGGTTTGTTCCATACACCGTTTTTAAATGCTGTAAAAAAGATGGCATCATAAAATTTTAGGCTTCTCACAAAAACAAGGGTTTTGCCATCTGCAGAAAGAACCGGATTGAATTCATCCAGTTCTGAATTGATGGGCGATCCAACGTTATGCTGCCGAATATTGGTAGGACTGTCTTTAATTATTTTAGCACGTTCACTGGATTCTATCTCGTTTTCAACTACAGTAATATTGTACTCTCCTTCATACCAGGGTGAAGATATGAATCTATCATACGTTTCAAGTGCTTTATCGAGCTCGTTGTTAATACGATATGCGTTCCCCAGGTAAAACAGGGCATGCAAAGGAGCCCTTCGCTCAGTGAATGATTTTTTTTTGTATTCCTTTTTTTTAGTCAGGTTTTTTATTGATTTTTCAAAATAAGGTATTCCCATTGGTTCCTTTCCCGGAATGTTTAGATAGCACTCCCCGATTTTAAAATTAAAATTGGCATTGCCCGAATCTTGTTTTGCAAGTTGCAGGTAATAATACAGCGCTTCCTGATAATCTTCTGACCAAAAAAAATATTCCGCATCTTTAAACAATTCTTCTTTATCGGTTTGCTGGGCCTGGCAAATTGGAAGTGAAATTAAATAACTGAAAATAAAAACAAGTGCGTATTTCATAATTATAAAAAGGATTTAGC
>CAZAMT010000371.1:0-2304 GCA_964486145.1 uncultured Bacteroidales bacterium | reverse complement strand
GCATTAACCTTTTATACTTAGCTAAAAATAAAAAAGTTACCAGATTAACAGGTAACTTTTTTATTTCAAATATTGGGATGGCTTTACTTGGTTTTCAAATCGTTTGGTACCACATCGGGTTTAATGATAATAATATTTTCATTGTCTGTATTATCCAACTCAATTTCAACCCTGCGGTTATATCTTCTTCCTTCAGGATTATCAGTGCCATCAGGTTTTTTGTTAACAGCAATAAAATTTGTTTCTCCTTTTCCGGTTGATGTCATTCTTTCCATATCAATACCTTTTTGAGACAAATAATCAAGCGCTGATTTTGCACGTTTTTTTGAAAGATTGATATTGTACTGCTGATTTCCTAAAGGGTCTGCATATCCAACCAGGTCAACCTGTACAGCTTTGTTTTGTTTCAGGAGTTCAGCTACTTTGTCAAGTTCATTTTTGGCTTCCCGGGTGAGCGTTGCTTTGTCAAATTCAAAGAAAATAGGACGAATTACAACTTCAGATTTTTCAACCACTTCCTCAACTACCTGTTCTTCAACCTCTTCGGTCGTTTCTTCAACAACAACTTCTTCTGGTTCATCAAGAATCGTTTCAATCTGTTCTTCAGTTTCCTCTTCAACGGTTTCTTCGATGGTTTCAACCTGTTCCTCAAGAGTTTCAGCAACTTCCTGAGGATTTTGCAGGGCAAGATAATCCGCAAGGCCAGGAAATTCGAACCGTAAAATATCCTCACCGCCATTACCATTTTCAACATATCGAGCCATGTAACCCTCGTATGGATTTATTGGCACATAAAACAGGTCGTTATCGGTGGTATTTATCGGGTACCTCAGATTTACCGGTTCCGACCAGGTGCCATCTTCTTTCAGATCTGAATAAAACACATCATAACCACCGATGGTTGAATGCCCTTGTGAGCTAAAATACAGCCTTTTTCCATCCGGGGTGATAAAAGGTGTATCCTCATTTAAATTGGTATTAATAACCTCGCCAATATTTTCCGGTTCGGACCATTTATTCCCAATCTTTCTTGAAAAGAATATATCCATTTCGCCAATAGTTTCCTGCCTGTTGCTTGCAAAATACAAGGTTTTTCCATCTTTGGAGACCGAAGCATGAGACTCCCAGAATTTAGTATTAATTTCACTGCTTAGCGATCTGGATCTTGTCCATCGCCCATCTTCATATTCACTGATGTAGATGTCACTGTTAAACGGGTCTTCCCATGAAAGATACAACACGGTGCCCTCATGCGATAATGCTGTGGCGTACTGGTTGCCGTCTGACTGCACCTGGGGTGTGATGTTGACGGGTGTGCTCCATTCACCGTTTTCATCTCTCGTTGAATAGTAAAGCGCATCGTAAAAAGGCAGCGAGTTCATGTAAACCATAGCGGTATGATCACCTGATATCGCACCTCTGAAATTATCCGCGCTGTTGTTTATCGGCCTGTCAATGTTAATAATATCCACGTTTAATGGATTCTGTATTTGCTCCTTTGCATTTTTTACAGAACGTATTTGCTGATTTGCGTATGCAATGTTCAGGATATCTTCTTCATTTTCTTCCAATAATTCTTTGTATTTGCTGTAAGCTTCAATAGCCTTATCAAACTGGTTGGTAACCCGGTAAGCATTTCCCAGAAACAGGTAGGTATCCAATGGAGCATTTTTTTCCCTCAGAGCGCTTTCTCTGTACCGGTCTGATACCTTTTCTGTTGCCTTAAGAAAATAGTCAATAGACTTTTCTTTTTGACCGGGAATGTTTAAATAACAAATACCCATCTTGTAATTTAAATTGGCATTATCACTGAAACCCCGCCGGTATAGTTTCATGTATTCAACCAGGGCATCAGGATAGTCTTCACTGGAAAAAAAGAATTCTCCGTCAGCAAAAACTTCACGCAAAACCTCGTCATCTTCAAGGTTTTCCTGTGAAAAAACAGGTTGTATAAAAAATATGACCGCAATCAGAAAGAGTAGATTTTTTCTCATCGAAATTTTTGTTTTAGGTTTTTAACAAAATTAAAAATATTATTTATAGAATAACATCTTAAACCATTAATAGATGATATACATGGATAAAAGGTACAAAAAATTTATCAATATTCGGTTTAAATAAGAAAATACAATTTACAAGATTAAATGAACAGAATTTCACATGGGTTGCAAATACAATACAAAATCTTAAGTTTTTACTTTACATGAAACAGACCATGTCTGAGATAATTACTGAGGCACACACTACCATGATTGAAATGAGTGCCAAATTTCAGGTTTGGTCACAAATTTTAAACACATGAAA
>CAZAMT010000370.1:0-3838 GCA_964486145.1 uncultured Bacteroidales bacterium | reverse complement strand
TAATCGACCGGGAGGATTGAAAAATAGAGGTAAAAAGAAGGGGACTGTCCCCTGAACAGTCCCTTAATCTTGCTTTAACTTCGGCAACCCCTTGATTGTAAGTGGTTTATGGAAGTTAAAAAGTGGTCCCACCTGGGCTCGAACCAGGGACCACCTGATTATGAGTCAGGTGCTCTAACCAACTGAGCTATGGGACCAAAATAAATAATTCCTGATGAATGATAAATGATTATTCTTTACGCCTCCTTTATCAAAAAAAAACTTCATCAATAATCACTTCTTTATACCCATTCAAAAAGGGCTTGCAATATTACATAATTGTTATTAAAAATTCAATTTTTAAATCGTTTTTTTGAACATTATGATTACCCGCTTTTTTTAAATGAAGTGACAAACGATGAACATGGAACAACAACGAAAACAAAATACAGAAATTCCCTTAAAAGTAAAAAACCTCTCCATTTTCCTCGATTCCAAATTTACCATTCCCGGAACCAAATTTAAATTCGGAATTGATCCACTACTAAGTTTAATTCCCGGTGCAGGAGATTTACTTTCTTTCCTCATATCCGGAGGCTTAATTGCAATTATTGCACGGCATGGTGCAAGTCGTAAAGCAATCATTTTAATGACCATCAATGCTTTTGTGGACGCAGTGGTCGGCAGCATCCCAATAATAGGAGGGATATTTGATTTCTTTTACAAAGCAAATGAACGGAACGTTGCCATATTACAAAAACACTACCAGGAAGGAAAATACCAGGGAAGCGGCAAAGATGTGATCCTTACGATGGTTATCACCATCCTTGTTTTGCTGACACTCTTAATTTTTTTAGTCTGGAAATTGTTGGAATGGATATTCAGTTACATTCAATCAACATCCTGATTTAACCCATTGCCATTTCATTGCATTTTTTAATTAATTCCTGTTGCGCCTGGTACACTTTTCTAAGTGCTATTTCGTATTCATACCATTCACCACGATCTACTTCCGGTATTTCTATTTTCTTACCCGATTTGGGCGGCCACTCAAGCATAAATGTATTGCTTTTTATTGGTTTGTCATCCGGCCAGTCGCCTTCAAATGCCCATGCATAAATAATTTTTCCGCTTTTTTGTTTAACGGTACCGAGTTCCTTGTAGGGACCATACGGTTTGATGCTGGTTTCTTCTTCAAACTCCCGCTGTGCTACCTGCAGGTAGTCTTCTTCATCTTTTTCAGGTTCCCCTTTTGGTAATGACCATACACCATCATCTTTATTCTTGAAAAACGGACCGCCAGGATGTACCAAAAAGAACTCTTTATGACCATTTTTAATTCTGTACATCAACAAACCACAACTTACTTTTGCCATAATCAAATAATTTGCACAAAGATCAAAAATTATTCTGTCTTCACATCAATTCATTTACCAGGGATAATGTTACCTGAAAATGCTACCCAATGATTTCATTAATTTAACAGATCTTCAATTTTCTTCCCTTGTAAAAGGGCAATCATGTTTTGAGCAGCTCGCTTTTGAAGTTCTTCGATTGAATTTTCAGAGTACCACGCGTAATGACCGGTTGCAATTATTCTCGAATGATTTTTTACCTCATCCGGTATTTCATCAGGCAGTTCTGAGTCATAGACATCCAGGCCGGCCCTGAATACGTTTCCTGAATTCAGGGCATCCAGCAACGCCTCGGTTTCAATAACCTTTCCACGCGAGGTGTTGATTATGATCGGTATTTTATCCATTTTATCAAAGGCCGGCTTGTCGATCATATTCCTTGTTTCGTCGGTAAGATTGCAATGCAACGAGATGACATCGGAACGCATCAACAATTCATCAAAAGAGACCTTCATAACGCCTAATTTAGTAAATCTTGAATCAGGAACGTAGGGATCGCAAGCAAGTACCTGGTTAAACAGATGAACTGCTTTGGTTGAAAGGGTGCCTCCGATACGACCCAGACCAATGATACCTACTGTTTTTCGGTGAAATTCAAACATTCGTTGATAAGGAGGTTTGCCAAAATTACTCTTTAACGTTTGAACACCCCGGAATAAACCCCGTGCACAAGCATACATCAGGGTTAAGGCATGATCGGACACTGAATGATTACCATAGCCACCCACATTTGCCACTTTCACTCCTGCTTTGGTAGCTGCATCTATATCAACATTTTCATAACCGGCACCATATCTGATGATAACTTTTAAATGGGTACAGTTTTTCAAAAAATCTTCATCTACTTTTGTCCATCTTACAAATATTCCAACGGCATCTTTAGCAAAGGCCAGTTTAGCCGATATATCTGATTTTTCTCCTTTAAAAATCTGCAGCGTATATCCATGCCGGCTGATGAGTTTTTTTTCATAGGTGTAATTCTCATAACCTGTATCCAGGATGGCAACTTTTAAACTCATTTCAACTGCAGGTTAAGGGGTTATTCTTCATCCGGTCTCTTTTTAAATTCGGTATTACTCCATCTTTCTTAAATTCAACTATATGCTCCCGTATCATTGCATCATGCGTCAGTTGGTTTTTGAAAAACTCCAGTTCAACCGTAGCTTCAGGCTCAAAATCATCACTTGTTATATACCTTACTACCTGGTCGAAGAAATACCTGGCTGCAGGATCTTTCCTGGCCGGATCAAAAGTTGTTGTAATAAACTTACCGTCACCTGCATTTACTTCAAGCATAAGATCATCTGCTGTAAGCGTTGCTTTTAAATTTAGTTGAACGTCCATTCCCTTAAAATCTTCCGGAACTTCAAATTTCTTACGATACCATGATAATCTCATCATTGAATATATAACCGGGTTGGTACCATTCTTCTTTCTCACCCATGTTGTCCGGGTTTAGATGAAATATCCACGTGCCGCTCAGTACCAAATATTTCCGTGATTCTGAGGGTAAAAGTTCGTTAACATTTACAGGTGATTTTTTAGGTGCATCCTGTGTAAAGGAGATCCGAACAGTAAAAAGTATGAAAACAATAAGTGGCGTAATTTTTATCATTGCTGGTTTTATATTCATAAAAATTAGCCAAAGTTCGGGTCGTTTACAGCCAGGTCGTATCTTCGGCTTTTCCCGGAATGGGCAACCATTACCCAAAAATAGGTGCTTTTAGCACCAGGCATACCCACGGTAGGATGGTATCCTTCAGGAACAACCACACAATCGCCTTCCGATACTGGATGAACTGCCTCAACTTCCCCGGGTTTCCGGGAGGCAAGATGCAAGGCAAAGGCTGGTTTCGGAATATCAAAGTAGCAATACACTTCCTCCAGATCTTTGGTATGCTGATGTGGCGGCCAGCTTGTCCATTTCCCGTCTTCACTTTCGGTAATGCCACAGATCAAACGTGAACCTGGCGTTTCCTGGTTCATGGTCATGAATACTTCACGCTGGTACGGTGGTTTTCCGTGAATTTGGCGAATTTCACCGAGCGGCATGGATACATCATATTTCCTCACGTAATAGCTTCCTTCACCTTCATAGGGCCCACCACCAAGAAACATGTGCACATCCTCTAATGCAGTAATTTTCAGGGATTCACCAGCAGGCAGGTAAAAAGAATCCCTTACATGAAGTTCGGTTGATTCACTTTTATGTTCAACAATTGCTTTTCCTTTGAATATCATTCCGTTAAGCTCCAGTTTTTTATTCGAAAGGGCATGCGGCTTTCCCTTACTCAGGTTGAGCCGGTAAATCCAGGTAACTTTGCATGCTGAGTTGTCAGGATCTACTATCGTGTGAAAACCTTCTTCGCTAGTACTTGTATATTTCCAGTTTTTTGGATCATTGAAATCTGTCATTTCTTAACTGTTTTTTAAACTATATTTAT
>CAZAMT010000369.1:0-3845 GCA_964486145.1 uncultured Bacteroidales bacterium | reverse complement strand
AGGTTTAAATTACCTCAGTAACTTAATGAAACAATATGACCTTCGGTAAAATTGAAAAATTTCTCTTTGTCAGCAATTTGCACTCCTTCCACTAAATCTTCGGGAGAATAACCTGCAACGTTAAGACAAGTTGGACAGGCATAAATAGCAATATTTTTCTCTATCAATGACTGCAACTGCATTTTTAAAGGATCGAATCCTTCGTATTCCAAATCCTCCGATTCATTTAGCACAAGGTTAACTGCATCAATGTCAAGATATAAAATAACATCCTTATCTGCAGACATCATGTTGGCCATTTTTAACGGCATCAATACACGATGCGGGTCCTCGTAACCCCCGGTAATGTGGATTAATATGCCATCTTTTGCAGAAGATGTTGTTTCAACTTTAGTAGTAACAGGTTTATCTTCAGGTGTTTGACATGAGATAAGAACTGCAATAGCCGTTGTAAGTAAAAGTAAGGTTTTCATTGAAACTAATTTTAATTATCATTTAAAATGATAAATATAAACAAGTTTTTTATGGATTTACAGATTGAGCAAATGAAAAAATTTCACATTCCATTTTGAAAGAATAATTTAAATTTGCAGCAAATAATTTAAATAATATATTTAATCATGGATGAAGAGTTAATGCCACAAAGGAAAAAGAAAATAACCGGCAAACGATTGTTTCGCTATTTTTTGCAAGGACTATTATATGCCGCGCCAATCACCATAACATTGTACATTGTCATATTTATTTTCAGGTTTATTGACGGCATCCTTCGCGAACATCTTGAAAGTTTTTTAAAGATAAGTATTCCCGGTCTTGGTCTGATTATCATCGTGGGAATCATTACGGCTGTTGGTTACCTGGGGCAGACCATTGTTGCCCAGCCGATAAAAATCTTTATGAACAACCTGATGAAAAAAGCCCCGATCGTAAAGGTTATTTATTCGGCCATCAATGATTTGTTTTCTTCATTCGTGGGGAAAGATAAAAAATTTACACAACCGGTACTTGTAAAGGTTAACATGATATCGAATCTTGAAAAAATGGGGTTTATTACCCAGGAAGATTTAACAGATCTCGAATTAAAAGATAAAGTGGCTGTTTACTTTCCGCACTCCTATAACTTCTCCGGTGAGCTTTTCATTGTACCAAGAGAACATGTCCGATATGTGGATGTTCCGTCAGCCGAGGCAATGAAATTTATTGTTTCTGGGGGCGTATCGAAAGCATGGGAGTAATTTTTTTTTGAATGGATAACGAACAATTTATGCTTATTCGGGTTTGTGCCTGAAAAACAATACCGCTAAAAATGAAATCCGGGGTAATATGGTTCATGTATTTATTTTTTCGATCCCGCTGGCTGATGCACAAACCTTTTTACCGCCATAAGCATGTTTTCAAAAAAATCTTTTGAGTAAGAAAATAATTGTGTACAATAGACTGTTTTGAAAATATTTTTTATCTCTAAATAAGAAATAAAGATGCAAATATAGTTTAATCCGCATTTATCGCGTGTTTATTTAAAAAATCCATGAATTCATCAAACCTTTAGTGATCATTTATTTATAAAATTTAAATTTGCAATTTAGATTAAATAAAAATAGCGAACTTAAAAAACTTTTCTATTATGAGGAGAATGAATCATTACCTGTTGTTAGCATTTAGTTTTATAGTTATCTTGTCATCCTGTAAAAAAGAAGAGGATGATCCCCTGGCTCCTGCTGCGTGTTTTGAAATGCCCGAAGTAATTGAAGCCGGATCTCCTGCAGAGTTTTCCTCTGCCTGTTCTCAGAATGCGGATACGGTTATATGGACTTTCGGCGATGGAAGTACCTCGTCGGAAGTTGAACCAACGCATGTTTATACCAACTCGGGAACGTTTACCGTGACCCTCACTGTAACAAGTTCAAACGGACAGTCAAATACTTCTGTTCAGCAGGTTAACGTCGAGGCACCTGAATTTTACGAACACAACGGAAATATTACAGAGGATGAAACCTGGGTTGAAGGAATTCATATTATTACGGGGGATGTATACGTGCGGGGTGCAACCCTCACCATCATGCCCGGTGCAATTGTACAGTTTAACCTGGGCAGAGGCTTATACATTGGTTATTACAACACGAGTGGTTCGACTTTAAAAGCCGAAGGAACTGACGTTAAACCCATAACCTTCACTTCCACAGCCGCAACAAAAGCACCGGGGGACTGGGATTTGATCGGTTTTTACGAAGGAAATTCAAATGCTTCAACCCTTAAATATTGTGTAATTGATTATGGAGGAGGAAACTCTTCCCGTGGCTCCGTGCATCTTGATAAAGCAAATGTTTCCATTGAAAATACGCAAGTTCGTCGTTCCGGCGGATTGGGAATTTCTCTCGGATCCGGTAGTTTTTTTAAAACATTTACCAATAATGATATTTCAGAAACTGCATCCTACGCAATTTCAATTGATGGAAATTACGCCAATACCATCGGTGTTGGAAACAATATCACAACAGACCTCGGGATTGAAGTAAAAGCTGGTAGACTGGAGCAATCAGATATTACCTGGAGAAGTCAGACTGTTCCGTATGTGCTTACAGGCGATGTTTACCTTGGCCATTCAACAGGAAGCAGATTAACCATTGAACCCGGAACGGAAATTCAATTTGTTGGTGGACGTGGATTGTATGTGGGTTATTACAGCAATACTTCAGGAACATTGATTGCTGAAGGAACCAGTGTTGAGCGAATAACATTTTCATCTTCAAATAGTAACAAGTCCGCCGGAGATTGGGATTTTCTTGGATTTTATGAAGGAACATCTTCAAATACATCTTTAAAATTCTGTGATTTAGAATATGGAGGTGGAAATAGTGGCAAAGGAATTATTCATTTGGATAATGCTGAAATATCAATTGAAAATTGTAAAATTTCAAATTCTGAATTCCTCGGAATTTCAACAGATTCCGATTCAAAATTTGCTGCATTTTCTAACAATGAAATAAATAACACGGGGTCATTTGCCATTCAAATCTACGGTAATGCAGTTCATACGCTTGGAAGTAATAACAACATCGACTCAGACCTCGGAATTGAAGTAAGTGCTGACCGAATTGAAATTCAATCAGGTACCTGGATCAATCACGGAGTACCTTATGTAGTAACCGGAGATTTATATATTGGCAGCGCCACAGGCACCGAAATTATTATTGAGCCGGGAACAACAGTTGCGTTTGCATCCGGACGGGGTATGTATATTGGTTACTACAGCAGCACATTTGGCAAATTGGTTGCACAGGGTAACGTTGGAAGCCCCATTACCTTTACATCTGCTGCACCGGAAGGTTCAAAGGCTGCCGGTTCCTGGGATTACATAGGGTTTTATGATGGTACATCATCAGGTAGTATTTTAGACTATTGCGTAGTTGAATATGGTGGTAGTAACAGAGGTAATATCTACTGCACCTCTACTTCAGCCGGAACACCAACCATATCCAATTGCTCTATCCGCAATTCAGGGGATTACGGCATCAATGTTTCTGGTGGTGCAACGCCAACATTAACAGGTAATACATTTACTAACAATGCATCCGGTGATACCAATATGTAAAATACGATTTTCATAAATACATATTTAGCCTGCATTATTCGGGATAGAAAGAGCCGTAGTTTGATCGCTACGGCTTTTTTATTGCAAACATTGTGCATGGGCCCTATGTTCAGTCTTTGCCGCCGACACCAATCTGCATTTTACACGCTTTCCGTCACTTTACTGCTTGTGTGGTATAATCGTTATGAAGTAATTAATTTGAAGGCTAACAATGAGCGCGAATAATATTTGTTGTAACTTTTTATTTCACCCA
>CAZAMT010000368.1:0-3859 GCA_964486145.1 uncultured Bacteroidales bacterium | reverse complement strand
CCCGTGTAATATGCCGCCTCGGCAAAAAAGAGCAGTAAATCCGGATAACGGAACAATTTAGCATTCACGGGGGCCTTATAACCAACAGGCATGTTTTTTAATATAACCTTTTTCCGGTAATAACCGGTTGGGGTATCTTTCAACCAAACCGGACGAGGGCCTTCATTTTTTGTTCCTCCAATTTGCAGTGTATCCCCTTCCATCCATACGGAATAATGCAAACGGGGATCACCGGGTTCGAAGGCATCGACAAGATCCTGGGTTGGACAACTTACCCCCCATCCAAATGTACCATCGCGAGTTCCATCTTCAGCTTCAACGAACCGCGGGTGCGTAAAAACAGTGTACCAGGAACCCAATTCAGGATCTGCTTTATCCGTTTTTTCAAATATGGTTTCATCGTTAAAATCATTTCCCTCCATCCATAAATCGCCATAACTGGGTATTAATGAATATTCTGTATTGTGTTCCCCTAAAACCAGCGGGTGTGCAAGATCATAAGCCTTTTGCCAATTCTCGCTCGAAGCATCGGTTTTGGCCTCATGAACAAGAGCATTCACCAATAAATAAATAGCTGCCCCTTTCGTGGCCCTGCCTGGTTCTGTTTCCGCTTTCCAGTTCAGGTGTTCAATGGCATAAGTTAAATCTTCCCCGATAAAATCATAGATTACAGATACTTCAGCACGAGGTAGATTTCTCTCTTCCGGGCTAAGCGGATGATCAACCAGTGGTACTTTTCCATATAATTTTACCAGGTACTGGTAATGGAGAGCCCTCAAAAATTTGGCCTCGCCAATCATCCTTTCCTTAATCCCAGGTGCATCAAACTTATCTTCAGGTATTTCTTCAATAATTGCAACCGCGTCACAAGCCCGTCTTATACCGGCAAAATACACCAGCCAGGGCTTGGAAATATCCGGATTATCACCGGTAACATCAAATGTTGCTACCCTGATCCTGTCGAGGGGTGGCTTTTCCGGGTCCCCGCCGGTTAATGCATCGTCAGAACGCAGGTCCCCACCAAGCAACGCATGATACAAGTACATATTTGGCCATGTTTCCTGTAAAATCGAATAACATCCCGTAATAAGTTGTTCAGCGGTTTCCTGATTTTGAAAATACGTATCGCTTGAATAGGTTGCTTCCGGTGAAATGTTCAGGAAGTCGTCATTGCAGCCGTTAAAAACTATCATGCTACAAAACAGCATCATACTAAAGATTATTTTTTTGTGTTTCATATGTATATTCTTTTATTTTTAATGGTCATATGTTCTTTATCATGAACGGTTCATGTCTTAAAACCTTAATTACTTATGAATTAAAAATTCGCGTTAAGTCCTATTGAAAATATCCGGGACTGAGGATATTGGCTGTCATCTACCCCAAATTCAAGCGGTTTAACATTCCACCCGATTTTTGATCCTATCTCGGGATCGTACCCTGTATAATTCGTAAATGTCAATAGATTTTGTCCGGAGAAATAAATTCTTAAACTGCTCATTTTCAACCTGGTTGTGATTGAAGCAGGAAGCGTGTAGCCGAGGGTGAGATTTTTTAACCTGACGTAGGAACCATCTTCAATATAGTAGTTTGAAAATCGCATGTTATTAGTTCTTGTCCTGCCAATCCGCGGGTGTTCTGCATCTTTATTATCTTCAGACCATGCATCCGTGAGCCTTTCCACCGCTTTATTGGAAGAAACTTCCCCATGCAGGAAATACCTGTTCAGGTTAACAATATCATTACCATATACACCCTGCAAATTCACAGATAGATCAAAATTCCTGTAATTCACATTTATACTTCCACCGTAAATAAAATCAGGAAGAGGCTTTCCGATATAATCTTTATCTGTTTCAGTTATAACATCATCACCGTCAACATCTTTAAACTTAAAGTCTCCTGGTGCAATATACCGGTTAGGGCTGGGAGTAAGGCTCCTGTCAAAAGTATACGGGTCTACCCCATCACTTTCCTCACTCAAATGTTCAGCAATATCATCATAGTCCTGATAGATTCCCTCAACAACATACCCATAAAATTCGGCCGGGCTTCTTCCTACTTCTGTCTGCGACATGTTAAAACCCGTTCGATTATCAACATTAGAAAACAAAATATCGGTATTATCAGTTAATCCCAATACTTCATCACTGCTTTGAGCAAAATTAACATTCAAGTTGAAGTTCAAATCCTGATTAACCACGTTCTTATACCCAAGAACAATTTCAAAACCTGTAGTTCTCATTTTCGCGGCATTTATAAAAGGTAACTTCCCGCCAGGTGTTACAGCACTCACGCGTTCAAGACTATGTACCCCCACAAAAGCAGGCAGTAAATCTTCCATGAGCAGATCATCGGTTGTTTTCCTGAACACGTCAAAAGTAAAATTCAGCTTATTCTGAAAAAATCCTGCTTCAAGGGCAACATTTTCCTGGATTTGTCTTTCCCATCTAATATCCGGGTTACTGATCCCGTCAGGAAGAGCTCCCACGTATGTTGTTTCTCCCGATCCAAAATTGTAATTGTTCCCGAAACCTATCTGGGTAGTATACCTGTATGCAGGGATTGACTGGTTCCCGAGAATACCCCACCCGGCACGAATTTTCAGGAAACTAAGAGGTCTTATGTTTTCAATTGCAGGGAGTTTTGATAACACGTACCCTGCCGAAACGCCCGGGTAATACCCATGCCTGGAATTAGGCCCAAACTTAGAAGAACCATCGCGTCTAATACTCGCGCTTAACAGAAGTTGCTCGTCGTAAGAATACATTACTCTGGATAAGACCGATGAAATAATGTACTCCATGGGGCTGCTCCCCATTTCGGTTACAACATCGAGAGGATTCGACACGTTAGGGTATCTCATGAAATCTTCTTCAAAAGGAAAGCCTGTAAAGGTTGTCCGCATGTCAACAAATCTTTCTTTCTGGTAAGTATAACCAACCATGGCAGTAAGATCGTGTTTGCCAAAAGTGTTCGTGTAGGTAAGGGTATTTTCAAAATCGAAATTATTCCACCTTTCCTTCCTTTTTCTGAATATGGCCAGGTCCCTTTTATCGGCAGGATTTATATAATACTCCGGCAGGTATTCTTCCATATCGCCGAAGTTCACGTCTAATCCCACAGTTGAATGAAATACGAGCCCGGGTAATATATCAATATTAATATAACCATTTCCAAATAAACGATCACTTTCATAAATGTATTCCCTGCGATCGCGAAGTCCCACGGGATTTAAACCATAACCCGATTTATTAAGGTCAGTCCAGTTACCGGTTGAATCGTATGGAGAAGCGGTTGGATCAGCAATAAGCATGTTTCTTACAATACCACCCATTTCTGAACTTCGGTCACGTACCGAGTTTGCTATAATCAGGTTTTCACCAAATTCAAGCCAGTCTGCCACCTTGTGATCTCCTCTGATTCTGATGTTGTACTTTTCATAGCCGGATTTTTTAAGTAACCCTTCCTGGCGGAAATACCCGCCGCTTAAAAGATAGGTATTATTCTCGTTGCCACCGGAAACCGTGAGGTTGTAATTTTCAACAGGCGTAGCTGTAATCAGATCACTGATTGATCCGGTGTTGATGATTTCATCCTGCCAGTCTGTCCGGGCCGGCAATTCTTTCCCTTCCTCGAAATCCTCGTAAACAGGACGACCTGAATTTGTATTATAAATATTCCAAAACTCCCTGAATTGCTCAGGGCTTAAGATATCGTATTTTTTTCGTAAGGTTTGCACCCCGCGATACGCGTTAAGGCTAACTTTCGGTACACCCGCCTTCCCCCTTTTTGTTGTAATAAGCACAACACCATTGGCACCCCTGGCACCAAAGATAGCTGTAGCGGAAGCATCTTT
>CAZAMT010000367.1:0-3897 GCA_964486145.1 uncultured Bacteroidales bacterium | reverse complement strand
ATCATCGCCGAACTTTCGGCTAACCACGAGCAAAACCTCGATTTAGCCAAACGCTCGATTCAGGCAATTGCAAAAACAGGGGCAAATGCCGTAAAGCTTCAGACATTTAAACCGGAATCCATGACAATGGACTCCGATAAGCCCTGGTTTCAGACCAGACCAGATTCATTGTGGGCGGGGCAAAAATTATTTGATTTATATAAAAAAGCAGCATTACCTTACCAATGGCATCATCCCCTTCAACAGGAAGCGCAAAACCTGGGTTTGGATTTCATTTCTACCCCGTTTGATTTTGAGGCTGTTGATTTTCTTGAAACACTCAACGTTCCTGCTTTTAAAGTAGCTTCTCTTGAAATATCAGATATTCCGTTAATTGAATACATTGCACGGAAAAACAAACCGGTGATCATCTCAACGGGGGTTGCTGATGAAACGGACATAAAACTAGCCGTGGATACATGTATAAAAGCAGGAAATGGTCAAATTGCTCTTTTAAAATGTACGTCAGCATATCCAACACCTCCGGTGGAAATGAATATTACCGCAATAAAAACCCTGTTTGAGAAATTCAATACCGTTGTAGGATTGTCAGATCACAGCCTGGGAATCGAAATTCCGGTGTTGTCAATTGCTTATGGTGCCAAAATCATTGAAAAACATTTTATTCTAAATAAAAAAAATACAAACAGCGTTGATAAGGATTTTTCTCTTGACCCGGAAGAGTTTACACAAATGGTTAAAGCAGTCAGGAATGCTGAAGTAGCATTGGGAGACGGATCATTGGCGTTGACACCAAAAATGAAAAGTGCCAGGCAATCAATGCGCTCTTTGTTTATTGTGAAAGACATGAAAAAGGGAGAAACTTTAACCGTTGATAATATGAAATCCATTCGCCCCGGAAAAGGTCTCCACCCCAAATACTATAATGAAGTACTGGGTAAACAGGTTACCTTTGATATTGAAGCTGGTACACCTCTTTCATTTAAATTTTTTGAATCGACCGATTAAGTACCCCTTAAATTTGTTTAACACGTTGTTCAAATCCTCTGAGATGCGGAGGATGTATACAACCACAATGTAGGTGCCACCAAGAAGAAGGCTTTTTATAATAATATCAAAAACAACATTACCGGAAACAATAAATTCCTTTGTAACCATGTAAAGAGCAATCCCAATCATCAACGTGTATAAAAAACGTACATTAAATGGCTGCATTCTGAATTTCACATATAAAAAGAGCATCCGTGATGCATTGTATATTGTTCCGGATAGCAATGTAGCCAATGCAGCACCATTAAGGCCATATCTTGGAATAAAATACATATTGGTTAAGATAGTAAGCACACCCAGTAATAAAATAAAATAGGTCTGAAAACGATAATATTTCGATGTCCCAATAATAATGCCGTTTACACCCGTTGCCATATCAATCAGATTCATAACTCCAATAAATAATATAACATATTTGCCGGAAGTAAAATCTTTAGTAATAATATGGAATACATTGTCAATATTTATCCAAATGCCCAACAACAGAATTAAACCTATGATGAACTGGTTCATACAACTTTTGTAATAAATAGTACGAATAGTTTCCATGTCATTCTTTTTCCACGCCTCAGCAACTACGGTAGTTGAAATTTTTATGACTGATCTGGAAGGAATTAATACCAGCGTGCCAAAATAAAATGCAATGGTATATATGCCGGTATTCTTAAGCCCGGTATAGTGAGCCAGCATAATTTTATCAAGAGTCATTACAATAATGGTGCTTAACCCGCCAATGATACCAAATGCACCAACAACCAGTATTTCCTTTTTTAGTTTCTTTAACAGACCGACATTTAGATACTTTGTGCGGAGGGAAATTTCATTTGAAGATGCAAGATAGAAGATTACTGCAATGGCAGGTATGATGAAGCAGCCGATATAAAGATAAACAAAGGTTGAGAACCTGAATAACTCGAATGCTAAAAGCAATGTGCAGAGCAAAATCAAAAGCCGTTGGACAAATTCCCTGAGAAATATTCCCAATGCAGCATTGTACAGGGCCTTCAGATAACTGTCAAACAATGAAAAAACCAAAAAAGCTGCTACGAGTGGAACAATGTATGAAATATATTGATTAAAAAGGGTGGCATTCTCTTTATTGTAAATAATCATTAATTTCCTTAGTAGAGGAAAAGTAGCAACAAAAACTATCATTCCAGATATAAAAACGAATAATAGAATGAGTGAGTACCCTTGATGTTTGGATGAACTGTTCCGGAAATATGGGAAAAGCCGGTTGGTTACATTGTTAAACCCGAGGGAGAATATCTGGGAAAGAAGCAGGGAATAAGCTACCAGATTGCTAAGCAAGCCAATTTGCTCCGGATCCAGCAATCTTGGAAACAATATACCGGTTGTAATAAAACCCAGTACAACTCCAAGATAGGAATAAACTGTACCTTTAAATGATTGTTTTAAAATTAAACCCAATATTGCTATATCTAAACGTTAAAAATTGGTCTTAATCAGTCTTTAAGGCCACCACTACCCCCTCCACATCTACCTCACCATTAAAAACACTCACCGAAATACGCAAACCCTCTCCCCTTGCCGAGACGATGATGTTTTTTTTTCGGAGTTTTTCAACGGTTTCTTCCGGGTTTTTTACCTTCACGATAGTAATGCCCGACATGTGTTTCTCATCCGTGGGAGAAGCCAGCTCAAAACCTTTCTGCTGAAGTTTTCCGGCAAGGAGCCTGTTCAGTTGCAATACCCGTTGGGCCGCGTTTTCTTTTCCAATCCGGTTAAACAAATCCAATGCCCCTCCCAAAGCAAAAATATTCGGAAAATGCGGACAGCCACCCTCAAGCATCGAAGCTTCATGCCTCAAATCAAGCTTCATATTATCCATTTGCTCCGGCTCATGCACACTTTGCCATCCGGCAAATGGCATTTTTTCTGTTCGTAAAAACTTTTCCGAAACGTACAAACAACCAATGCCATAGCCCGCCGTTGCCCATTTTAATCCGGTAAATACCAGAAAATCAATGTTCATTTTTTTTACATCCACGGGAAATACAGGAAGGGCTTGTGTTGCATTAACCACAAAAATCAGGTCTCTTTCCCTGCAAAATTTCCCAAGCGCCTCTAAATCCTGCCTGAAGCCCGTATTGTATTGCACATAACTGGTAACAAGAATTTTCGTTTTCGGTGTTAGCTTTTTCTCAATGACATCCAACGGATACCTGCCGTCCACCGGCGAAACCATTTGCACATGTACCCCCTGGTTCAGCCATGGATAGGTGGTCGATGGAAACTCATCCTGCATGGTAATTACATCTCCTTTCCCTGTTAGCATTTGTGCTACCAGGTTCATACCGTGGGAAGTATTTGTTGTGAAAGCAATCTCCTTTTCGGATGCACCCATGTAATCAGCAACCTTTTTGCGAGTAGATTCTGCACGCCCAAGCCATTTTTCATAAAAGGTATCCCCAAACTCCAGCATTTCCGTGTAAAACTGTCTGCCTGCATCCGCAGCGCTTCTGCTTACTGGCGAACCACCAGCAGCATTCAGGTAAATGTACTTTTCACACACCGGAAATTCGTTACGAATTTGTTTCCAATCAACCATAGTAGTGTTCATTTTGACAAAGATAAGAGGGAATCGGAATTAAAAAAAAAGGTTTTACTGCATTATAAGTGGAAATATAATTTAACCTGCCCTATTCATAAGTTATAATTTTAATTTATGAATTAATAAGGTTAAATGATGATGAAGAAACTCGATAACGCAAAATTGGCCCCTGCCCCTGCTACTGCCCCTGCTACTGCCACTGCCACTGCCACTGCCCCTGCTACTGCCACTGCCACTGCCACTGCTACTTCTACTGCCACTGCTACTGCCAC
>CAZAMT010000366.1:0-3899 GCA_964486145.1 uncultured Bacteroidales bacterium | reverse complement strand
TATTTTTTCGGGGAGTTCAACGAAGTTAATTAATAAGGCTAAAGTCGTTATAAATAATGTTTATCAAGTTAACACTTATTGCTGTTGTCTTAATTTCATTGGGAATGCTGGCAATGGGGTTGCGGATGTTGGTGCAAAAAGGAAGTAAGTTTCCCAATTCATCAGTGAGCGCCAATCCGCACTTAAGAAAAATGGGCATTCGTTGCGCGCGTTGCGAAGAATTAAGTCGATATAAAAAATTACAGAAGAAAGCCCCTGTAGTCATCAATCCGAATAAACTTAAAATTACATCCCCCGCAAAAGCTACCCTTGTATAAATTTTGCATTACCCATTAAGCAAAAATCAATTTTTATTGTTTACTTACCAAAGAGGAGGTTGAAATGAATTTTTTGACATTGGTTATGATAAGTTCTGTTTTATTGGCAATACTTTTACTGGGCATGGGAATTAAGATGCTTTTCAATAAAAAGGCAGAATTCTCCGGAGGTTCATGTCAGTCAAGTCCCGGACTTTCGGAACAAGGGATTGGTTGCGGCTGCGGAGCCAACAGTTGCCATGCTGACAAAGATGAGGATGAGGCCGATCGACAGTATGTGAACCAGATAGTGTAACGCAGACGCAATGTCAATAACGAAAGAATCGGAGCTTGAAGGGATGAAAAAAATCAGCGATATTGTTGCTATAACGCTGAAAGAAATGAGGAAGCATGTTAAGCCCGGTATGTCAGCAAAGACGGTTGATGAATATGGTGGTCAAATATTAAAGGATTTTGGCGCAAGATCGGCACCAAAATTAACTTACAATTTCCCGGGATGGACATGTATCAGTGTCAATAAGGAAATTGCACACGGGATTCCCAGCGCAAAAAAGATTTTCCGTGAAGGTGATTTGGTTAATATTGATGTTTCGGCAGAATGCGATGGATACTGGTCAGACAACGGCGGATCCTTTGTTTTGGGAGAGGATATCCATGGGCATCAGTCGCTCGTAGATGCATCCAGGAGAATTTTAAAATTAGTCATTGGGCAGTTAAAAACCGGGGTACGAATTTCCGATTTCGGAGGGATGATATACCAAAACGCCAGGCAAGCAGGTTTTCGCGTTATCAAGAATCTTGCAGGACACGGCGTAGGCAAAAGTTTGCATGAAGAACCCCATGAAATACTGAACTATTTCGATCCGAACAATAATAAAACATTTAAACGGAATTCGGTAGTGGCCATTGAAACATTTATTTCAACCAAGTCATTGTTTGCCGATCAATGCAAAGATGGATGGACACTGGTAGGTAACAGGGGCGGATATACAGCACAACATGAACACACCGTTGTTGTCACGAATGATGCACCTCATATTCTTACATTAAATAATGGAATTTGGGACTAACCAATTTCAAATTTTCAGTTTTATTTTTACTTTACCCAACAACCTGGCAATACCAATAATTAAGAATGCATAAACCATGGATTTCATTAGGCCAATGATTTCCGTACGCAAAAATTCAGGAAGCTCAATTCCAAACAATGTTCTGAAACTGTAAAAGAAATAGGGGATAAGGTAACAGGTGAGGGTAGCTGTGCCGGCAGTTTTAATTGCAGCAAACCAGGATAACTTATGCTTTATGTCAACCACCCAGTGTAAAAGAATAAATAAAATGAATGCTGTTGACAATGAATAGAATACCCACGGAGGAGTAGCCGATATTTTAGAAATGATAAAAAACTCCCGGCTCAAGTATCCGGCAATAAAAAAAATCAAAGACATTCCAGCCAAAATCAAATAAAGGATAAAGATTTTCCCGGTTTTGCGAAACTTGTTTAACAACATGGATGTTACCATTCCACCAAAGGCAAATGCATGAAAAGCGCCATCCCCAACAATCCAGCGTGCATCTTGCCACGGAAATATGTTGTAGGCAATTCCATTGCTCCCGAATATATTCAAACCAATGAAAGCCAGCCAAAAAAGCCAAAGGATGTATGTGGTATTTCTGAAATACAAATAAACCGGTGCCGCTATTAAATAGGTCCATCCAATAAGTCCCAGAATTCCCCACCACCTTGATTGCATAATAACTATGGTATTTTGTTCTCCATATTCTGTACCACGGTAAATAACGGCAAGATAAACCAGTAAAATTATACCTGTAATTTGGAGGCCGTGATACAGGTATTTCATTTTATCCTTGCGTTTCGGATATACGTTCCATACCAGGAAAAAAGCACCTGTCATTAAAATCACAAACCACGGTTTGCTTATCCCGGTAGCTTTAGCATGATAGGATTCGGTGTTGACAAGGAAAACACCCATAATGAGTAATGTTAGTGAGCGTGTCAGAATATGTTGTAGTATTCGGATGTTTTTTTCACCTTTTTTAATTCTGTTTCTTATGGCAAATGGAATGGACATGCCAACAATGAATAAAAACCAGGGGAAAATCAGGTCAGAAAAACCCAGGTAATCTTCTCCGGCTTTTGCATGTTCAAGCCATTTGGGGATGTTCTCTAATGTCCAGAAATCATTAACCCATATCATCAACAGCATGGTGAGTGCCCTGAACACGTCTATGGATGCAATGCGGCCGGATTTAATTGTGCTCATGTTTTTCTATTTCATCAAAAACAGCCCTGAAACATTCCGCAGGTGAGGTCTTTTTTTTATCAGAAGAAGATTTTGTATTGTAAAATTCATTTATAAAGGCGCCGGTGCCGCTCCAAATGGTTTGCACCATTCCCTGGAAATTGTTTTTCATTTCCTCGGTTGATTGGTTCCGATAATCGTACATATTTTGCACTTGTTTTCTGGCCACATCGGGTTTACGCCAGGAGCAGGTTGCTACCCTGAAACCTTTCATAGCAAAATACACAGCCGTATGATCAGGTCGTTCGTAATGCCAGTCACAAATAAATACGTCCTTTGGTATTAAATCTATCGCCCGGTAAGTAGTGTTCATGCTGGCCTCCCACATGCCTATACCGGTTGTTTTTCCATCAATCAGCCGGTCGCCCCAAATCCAAAGTTCGTGGTTACTCTTCGCCAGGTGATTCCTGATTTTGGTGACCTCCCCTGCAAATAATTCGGCTTTATCCCTTCCACTGCAACGCGGACAGTTATCATCGCCGATGTAGAAAACTTCGTCCATGCCGGCATGAAAAGCATCGGCCTCGAATATATCGCAGATTTCATCCAATAAATCGAACACCACATCATGAACTTTTGGGTGCAGCGGGCAATAGCTTTTGCAATAAAGCCCATCGTCATTCGGCCATTCATATTTTTCCGGCAATTTAATGTGCGGTGTTTCATCAAACTCCGGATAAACCTCTAATAGCTTGCCTGTGTTGCTATGCCATGATTGATGTCCAAGCAGGTTTACCTGAGGAATGATGCGAATATCATGTCTTTTGCATACTTCCACCAGCCTTTTTATATCATTTTTGCTCAGCCCGTCTTTATTAGCCAGTTCCGGACGTGAGGTATACTGGTAGTTGTAATCTACACGGAGAATGAGTGTGTTTACTTTACGAGGGGCGAGTTCGTTCTGAATGAAGACAACAAAATCATCGAGTCGATCTGCTGTTGGGGCTGCAATGCAGAAGCCTTTGATGGGCAGAGGTTCAGTTGATTTTATCTGCCCGAATAACACTTGTGCAGATGCAACTGCAATAATGGAAAAAAGTAATCTTTTGAGTGTCATGATGATAGTTATATTTTGTTATAAGCAAAATTCAGTTTTATAAAAGCAAAAGAAATTTACGGTTGTCGGCATGTTATTGTTGTACCTCAACCGTCGCACTCCTGCAGATTTTACAGAGTTTATTCATCAGGTTGAAGAACTACTAAATTTATTAGTTACCAACGAAAGCAATTCCGGATCCACAACCCAAATAGGTTTAGA
>CAZAMT010000365.1:0-3942 GCA_964486145.1 uncultured Bacteroidales bacterium | reverse complement strand
CGATAAATCGGGGCAAGTTGTCCTCGGTTCATAAATTATTTACAATTGACTGTTTACTCACAGTTTAAGAACATTAAAAATAAAAATTTCCACGTACATTTCTATTTATTTGACAAAAAGTTTACTTTTGCGTCTCTATAAAAATTGAGATAAAATAAAAATACAACATGGCAAAACAAAAGAAAGATGTTGCAGAAAGCAGCGTAGAAAACGTTGAAGGAGCATTATCAAAAACCGAACGATATATTGAAGAGAACCAGAAAAGCCTAACCATCATTTTAATTGTTGTTTTTGTTCTTTTTGGAGGTTATTATGGTTATAAACGCCTCTACCTCGCTCCCAAGGAGAAGGAAGCAAAATCACAAATATTTGTTGCTGAAGAATATTTTGAAGCCGATTCATTCAATCTTGCCATCATGGGAGATGGAAATAACCCTGGTTTACAGGAAGTAATTGATGACTATGGAATTACTAAAACGGCCGACCTTGCTCATTATTATAAAGGTATTTCCAATCTTCGGCTGGGTAATTATGACCAGGCAATTGATGATTTGAAAGATTTTGATGGAGACGATGAAATTGTAGCAGCCTTAAGCCTCGGTGCGATAGGTGATGCTTATGTTCAGTTGGAAGATCTGGACAGAGCCGCCAACTATTATAAACGAGCGGCATCTTATTCCGATAATCAGTTTACCGCACCAATTTATTTGAAGAAACTGGGGTTGCTTTATGAATACCTGGAAGAATACAAAAAAGCATTGGATGCATTTAACAAAATTAAAAGCGAATATCCGGAATCAGCCGAGGAAAGAAGCATTGTAAAATACATTACACGAGTGGAAACAAAAATGCAGGATTAAGCCACACCAATTCAGATTTAGCTTATGGCCACATCACTTAAAAATCTCTCTGATTACAATCCTGACGATATACCTTCAGCGCATAATTATTCTTTCGGAATTGTAGTTGCCGAATGGAACCGTGAAATCACCGATAAGCTTACGGAGGCAGCCGTGAGCACCCTGTTAAAACACAACGTGGAGGAAGAAAACATTCTTCTAAAACACGTACCCGGAAGCTTTGAATTATCACTCGGGGCTCAGTATTTCGCCGAATATACCAGTGTAGATGCCGTGATTTGTCTTGGATGTGTTATTCAGGGTGAAACAAGGCATTTCGGTTATATCTGCGACAGCGTTACAAGGGGCATTACAGATTTAAATTTAAAATACAACAAGCCATTCATTTTTGGAGTTTTAACAACCAATAATCAGAAACAGGCAAAAGAACGAGCCGGAGGAAAACATGGCAATAAAGGCGATGAAGCTGCAATTACAGCAATTAAAATGGTTTCTCTGAAAATTGAAATGGAATACCCCAGGAAATTGTAGTTGCCATCATTTCGGTTCTCATATAAGGTTAAGGTGCAGTCAACAAGCTTTTCATAATAATGAGCAGAAATCAGAAGATATAACCAATATTCAGAAACGCACTGACATTGTTTAATTTGTTGTTGGTTCCAATGGTTAGCGTAACCGGACCAATGAATGATTTAAACCCGACACCCGCTTCAATTCCGGCAAGCAACTGCTGGTACGACCATAATCCTTCATATGTATCCGCCAGTTTGGCAACCGACCCCTTCAGGAGAATATATTTGTTTTTCCATGGTTCAATGGTAATTTCACTGCTGGCATTCCAAAAGTTTGGTGATGTTGCCCGCATAAAACGCAACCCCGCAAATGACAACATGGTGGGTTCATAACGGCTTTCGCCGCCAAAATGAAAATAATTGATTGGATGGGGATTCTCTCCCATCGTTATGCCGGACCCCAATCCAACATCCAGGAAAATTTTATTCCCAAAAGGAAATATTTTATTTGCCAGAAACTTAGCCCGCACAAAATCACCCCTCCAGATGGTATTATCAGGATTAGTTGTTCCCAGATTTTTTGATAATTCCAGACGGAATCGTTTACCCGACTTCGGAAATACCGAATAATCATAGGTATCAAACAATAATCGGGCAGTGGCATTTAAATAAGCCATGCGGTTTTTGAGAGAATCCGGTCCCGACAATGTTGAAGCGATGTTTTGATGATCAAATTGCAACAACGTCTGGATCATGAGTGAATTTGTCAGCACCGACTGCAAACCGGTTTCAAAACAGGTATGACGATAATTTGAAATATTAGCTAAATAACCTGAATTATCAACATTGTAAGCCTTAAAATTATTATATACAAATTGTGAAGTATACCCAATTGCAGGTTTCCACAGGGTGTTTATTTGGTAGTGCGCCCGAAAAGCAGGATTTTCACTCAAGCGAACTTCTGCAAGCAACCGACTTCCTTTCCCGAGGGCATTTCTGAAAGTCGAATTCAGTAACAATGCTGACTTCAGGTAGTTGTTGTAATTAAACGAAAACTTAAAAAAATTGTATGGTTGTTCTTGCACTTTAACAACCAATACATTTTGATCGCCCGAAAAATCAAATTTATAATACACACTTTCAAAAAAACGAGTGCCATAAATTTTTTCGATGCCATCTTCAATTTCTTCAAGATCAATTTCGCTTGGTACATCGAGATGCAGGTTATTTGTGATAACATTTTCAGGCATTTCCTCAAGACCTTCAATACGTAACCGGTCAATGTAAATGGAAGAACCCTTATGAAGCCTGGCTTCTTTTGATGCACGCACAGGACGCGAATAAATGGTATTTAAGGAATCGGCTATTTTTTTAAATATCCCGGCATATCCTTTAGCCATCGCTTCACCAGCCATTATAATTGAGTCTGTGTTTCCAAAACTAAACATATTAAAATTAGACAACTCGGGTTCGATAAGCACATCACAGTATTTTTTTTGATCTTCTATGGCTTGTGTTATCTGATAAGTAGTTGATTGACCAAGAATTTCAAAAACAGAAGTCAGATCGTCTTTAGCATGCAAACCGGAAGTTACGTTGACGCCGATAACAATATCCGCACCCATATCTATGACTTCTTCCACCGGAAAATTACGGAACACACCTCCATCAACAAGCATTCTACCATCAATCTCTACCGGCGAAAAATAGGCGGGTATGGCCATGCTGGCGCGCAAAGCATCGGGTAAATAACCCTGGTCAAGTACTACCGGTTCAATGGTTACGATATCTGTTGCAATGCATTTGAAAGGAATCGGAAATTCACTGAAATCACTTATTTGATGCACCGGCCAGGTCAGACTTGATAACACACTGGCAATTTTATTACCTTTCACAAATCCTTTGGGCAGCATCAGTTTTCCGTTAACCATCATCAATTGCCCAACATACCTGCCATCTTCGTCCTTTTCCTCAATGGAAATATTGTTCCGTGATACTTCATCGTATAATAACTCGTTCCATTTGAGTGTATTGGCAATGTTTTCAATTTCTGTAGCTGAATACCCTATGGAATACAACGCACCAACAATACTGCCCATGCTTACACCTGTTATATAGTCAACTTTTAATCCACTCTCCTCAAGAACCTTCAAAACACCAATATGTGCAAGCCCTTTTGCACCTCCACCGCTGAGCACAAGCCCGATTTTTGGTCTTGCAGACTCAGCTTTGGTTTCTTTGCCATCACTTTTAACTATCTGAGAAACAGCTAACAATATTATTAGTATACATATTCCTTTCTTTTGCACCACATTCATGATAGCATTGCTGTTACGAATAAATAAAAAAATGTAAGTTGACAGAAAAAAAACAGGTTGGAAAAACAATTCTTCTTAAAGCGATTTCTTTCACCATCCCATTGGGTTTAATAGCAAAAAGTTTGCTAAAACGGTCAACGCTTTCATGTTTTTTAAAAGTTTTTTCAGGGGTATCCATATTTTACCATTTTTCTGCCTGTTCACAGGAAAAATGGAGTCTGTGTTTTCCGGTTCTTCAATTATAAGAAAAAC
>CAZAMT010000364.1:0-3951 GCA_964486145.1 uncultured Bacteroidales bacterium | reverse complement strand
GGAAAAACCAGAAAAGAAAGAAAATTCTTCCAAAGGTGTTAACCTGAAAATGTACGCTAATTCTGAAAAAGACAGCGAGTACGAAAATTACTAGCATAACATATTTTAAGAGAATGCCCGTGTAAACTCCCGGGCATTCTTTTTTTTATTTATCTCTCCTCACTCACCAGATGATCCTTCCCTCAGTTTTTCACAAGCTAAAAATTTGTTACACCAAATTAAATATTTAGCCATCATGAAAAATTTCAAAATTTCGACAAAACTTTTCTTGCTTATTGCATTGCTTATTGCTATTAGCATCGTTATTGGCACACAAGGCATTTTTCAACTCCGTAAAATCAATCAAAGTGTACATTCGATGTATTACGACCGGGTCGTACCCCTCGAGCAACTGAAAAACGTTTCCGACGCTTATGCTGTAAGTATCGTTGATATCGCACATAAATACTATCACGGGCTTATAAGCCGAACCGAAGCACTCAACGAATTAAAAAATGCAACTGTAGTTGTCTCAGATAACTGGAATGCCTACATGGAAACAAAAATTGATGGGCATGAACTTGAACTGACCAATGAAGCCATTGAGTTACGTAAGGAATCAAAAACAACATATCATGACATTATTGAGGCTATTCAGATTCCGAACGACTCGTTATCCATTGCAACATTGGATCAGATCATTACCCAGGAACTGTATCAAACCATTGATCCTTACACCAGTAAAATCAGCGAACTGATCCATGTTCAACTTGAAATATCAGAACAGCTCATGGAACAGGCGGAAAAAAACTTATCAAAAACAACCATTGTATCCATCATCATTATGGCGATTGCCATTCTGTTAGCCATCATTTTTGGTTTGTTTATCACCAATGGAATAAACAAATCAATTAAGATCGCCAACACGGCTGTGACGAAACTGGCGAAAGGAGATTTGAGCCAGGAAATTAAAACGGAAAGTAATGATGAAATCGGTCAGTTGCTAAATAATTTACAATCGACCATAAAGAAACTTCAAGAAGTATTCCAAACCATTTTATCCGGTGCTGAAAACATGGCATCATCGAGTGTTCAGATGAGTTCAACCTCGCAACAAATGGCCCAGGGTGCAAATGAGCAGGCTTCATCAGCCGAAGAGGTATCTTCTTCAATGGAAGAAATGGTTTCAAATATTCAGCAAACCACTGAAAACTCCGAGCAAACACAAAACATTGTTACCAAGGCAGTGAAGGGTATACAGGAAGGAAACAAATCTTCAGAAATTGCTGTTGAGTCAATGAAAAATATCGCGGAAAAAATAAAAATCATCAACGACATCGCATTTCAAACAAACATTTTAGCATTAAATGCTGCCGTAGAGGCTGCCCGGGCCGGTGAACACGGAAAAGGATTTGCCGTGGTTGCTGCAGAAGTTCGAAAACTGGCTGAACGAAGCAAGGTAGCAGCAGACGAAATTGATGAGCTGTCGCAATCCGGTGTTTCGATATCTGAAAAAGCAGGAAAACAACTGGCAGAAATTGTTCCTGAAATCGAAAAAACGGCAAACTTAATCGGGGAAATCACGGCTGCCAGTATTGAGCAAAATTCCGGTGCAGAGCAGGTGAACAATGCCATTCAGCAATTAAACCAGGTTACCCAGCAAAACGCTGCATCCTCCGAAGAAATGGCAACCAGCTCCGAAGAGCTTTCATCGCAGGCAGAGCAACTGAAAGACATTATTGGCTTTTTTAAGGTTAGTGGTGATGACCATAATTCACAGAATTCATCACACTCTGCCGTGAAAATTCAGAAACAGCATGCTCCGGGGCCTAAAAAAGAACAAAATGACAATTCATCGAAAGAAGTTGATTTGAAGATGTATTCCGAAAATAAGGATGATGATAAATATGAGAATTTTTAAAAACCTTAAAATAAGAATTAAAAGGGTGTCAGTGATGTCACCCTTTTTTTTATTTCTCAGCTATGCTATAAATCATATTTGAAAGGAATTTTATTTTACTACTTTTGTTATTCAAATAACAATAACTGACCCGACCGGTAAATCCGGCAGGAGAAGTACAAAAAACAAAATCTAATCCGGAAGAAATTCTGATGGAAAAGAGAATTGGCACAGCACTCATTCTGGTGCAGGAGAAAAATTCGGTACAACGATTAAATACCATCCTTTCCAAATTTGGTGATATTATTCTTGGTCGACAGGGTTTACCATTGCATCATAAAAATATCAATGTCATTTCTTTAATCTTTGAAGGGACTCCGGATGAAATCAGTTCTTTAACCGGTCAGTTAGGCAGACTGGATGGCGTGAATGTGAAAACCATTTACGCCAAAATTTAATGATATTCAGAAGGAGAAATATATGAAGTTTACACCTGAAGTTTATAACATACCGGACAGGCCCATGCAGCCTTTTATGGATGAATTTGAGATCTGGAAGTACCTCAAGCGTAACGAGCATCCCAAAAAATCGGTCATAAAGGCTTGCATAGCAAAAGCATTGGATAAAAAACGTTTAAATCTGCAGGAAGTGGCAACGTTAATCAATGCCGGTGAGCCTGAAATGATAGATGAAATAAAGCAGGGCGCACGTTTATTAAAAGAAAAGGTTTATGGTAACCGTATTGTTCTGTTTGCCCCGTTGTATGTGGGAAATAAATGCATCAACAACTGCACGTATTGCGGATTCAGAACGTCCAATACGGAGGCTGAACGTAAAACCCTGGAGAAATTCGAATTAATCCGGGAAGTAGAAGCTCTTGAAGAAAACGGCCAGAAAAGGCTCATCCTGGTTTTTGGTGAACATCCGGATTATTCACCTGATTATATTGCCGAAACAGTGAAGACAGTTTACGATGTAAAAAAAGGGAATGGTGAAATCCGCCGTGTCAACATCAACGCTGCACCGCTGGACATTGATGGTTTCAGGAAAGTCAGGGAGGCCGGAATCGGAACTTACCAGGTATTCCAGGAAACCTATCATCCCGGTATGTACCAACAGTACCATTTGGGAGGTAAAAAACGAAACTATGTCGATCGGTTAATATCCCTTGACCGCGCGCAGGAAGCCGGCCTGGATGACGTGGGCATCGGGGCTTTGTTCGGATTATACGACTGGCGTTTTGAAGTAATGGGCCTTGTTCGCCATACCAACCATTTAGAAGCATGCTACAATGTGGGACCGCATACGATATCCTTTCCTCGATTACAGGAAGCAGCAGGAACAAAATACAATGGCAAATATTTGGTAAAGGATGATGAACTGGCACGGATTATTGCCATTTTAAGACTCGCCGTGCCTTACACCGGACTTATTTTAACAGCCCGTGAAGATGCCGGTTTACGCAAAGAAGTTATGCAGTATGGTGTATCACAAATTGACGGAGGCACCAAAATTGAACTGGGAACCTATGCAAACAAAATTGAGGACATTCAAAATCTGAACCGCGAACAGTTCAGAATCAATGATGCCCGCTCATTGAACGATGTCATT
Source organism: uncultured Bacteroidales bacterium (assembly GCA_964486145.1). Classification (GTDB taxonomy): domain Bacteria; phylum Bacteroidota; class Bacteroidia; order Bacteroidales; family JAAAOM01; genus CAZAMT01. The sequence continues at coordinate 461 of CAZAMT010000364.1, read as the reverse complement.
GAAGAATTGCTTTCCCAGGATTATTTACCGTCATTCTGCACGGCCTGTTATCGTTTGGGCCGCACAGGAGAACATTTTATGGAATTTTCGGTACCCGGGTTTATAAAACGATTTTGCTCACCAAATGCAATGCTAACTCTTGCTGAATACCTGGTTGATTATGCTCCGGAAGAAACTGCGAAAAAAGGATGGGAAGCAATTGAACACAACCTGCAAAACCTGAATGGACATCGTGATGTAGATGAAATCCGAAATCGAATAGAAAAAATTAAAATGGGTGAACGGGATTTGTATTTTTAATCACCACCCGGAAAAACATAGCATTGTTTGTTTTATTCGAATGATGAAAAGCTTGTTATTTCAATCAATTCATTAACGGGGCACATAGAGTACTTGCATGCTATTTCAAACTAAACAATAACATCAAAACTAAAAATAAAAAATGTTACGATAGATTCTTT
>CAZAMT010000363.1:0-4016 GCA_964486145.1 uncultured Bacteroidales bacterium | reverse complement strand
CGGGAATGCAACCTAACAGGGCGCTGCTCATGGCAAGTGCCTGGTATTTAGGAATGTTTTTCAAATATTTATAATTGTCAGAAAACAGCATTTGCAATTCTAATGCCGTGGAACCCTCCCCGCCACAGCGGGACAATCAATGTTTTATTGCCTTCGGCGAGCTCGTAAACTCGGTTCATGCTCTTGTTGTGAACTTCTGTGGATGAAGGTTTCATCATATATAAAAACATTCATACCTTTAAACAATATAAAGAAAGATATAAAGTAGATTTTTTTTGAATTTCTACTCATGATATTTGTTTTAGCGTTAATTTATTGTAGAACCTTTATAAGATTCCAATGTTTTTAATTCAATAGCATCCGGGTAATAAGCATTATGCTTCAAAGCAAGTTCAATATAAAATTTTGCCAGTTTGAAATTTCTCAGTGTAAAGCAACAGGTAGCCAGTACGCCATAATATTCGTTGTAGGTAATGCAAAATAAACAGTTGCACATAAGCCATATTTTAATCGAGTGAGCCATGCTATTAGAAGGCTATTTTTGATTAATAAAGTTGGTGGAAATTGGCAGGTAACTTGACTTATGGTTTTATAAAAAATAACAATAAGTTAATCTGACTCTTTTCTAAAAAAATTAACTTTGAAATAAAAAAAATGAATAAAATTTTCTGTACTGCACTTGCCTTATTGTCATCTTCCCTTGCGATGGCTCAATTTACTCAAATTCCTGCTTCTTACTCTAATTTAGCTTTCGATGAAAATAGGAAACTATATTTTGACGTAGAAGGAAAGAAGTACTTTGCCGAAGAAGTATCTAATGTTCCTACAATAGCACAATTTTTAGGTAAGCCAACAGGAACGGATACAGGGGTTAAATTAGATTTTGGCAATTTTAAAGGTACTATCACCTATGGTTTGATACCTTACGGAAAAGCACCACACCCGCTTCCTGTTTTTCGTAAAACTACCAAAATTGACAATGGCAATGTTGGGATTAATATTAAGGATGATTTCAAATATCCTTACGACTTTGTGGATTGGAAAAAAAACGGCTATGTGAATATTGGGTATCGCTTGGCAGATGAAAAGGGAATGTTGCTCTTTGATGGTATAGTTGCATTAGAAGGAAAAGGTCCATTTAAAGTCGCTCCTGCCATTTATGAGGGTCCGTTTGTGAACAACATTACGGATAGTTCGGCAGTGATTTGGTGCAAGACTACACATCCGGTAGAAGCCAAAATAGAAGTCAACGGAATAGAATATAAAAGTGAAAAGGATACAACGTATCATCAATGGAATATTGATGGACTATCTCCTGACAAAAAATACGATTACAAAGTAAGTTACGGCATTCAGTCGCAAACATATCACTTTAAAACTGCCCTTAGTAAGGGCAGTAGAAATCCCTTTGTATTTGGTTATACCAGTGACAGCCGCCATGCCACAGGTGGAGGCGAAAGAAAAATACTTGGGGCTAATACATACATAATGAAGAAAATGGCGGCACTGGCTTACATGAAAGATGCTCGCTTTATTCAATTTACTGGCGATATGATTAATGGATATTTAAGTAACAAAGAAGAACAACGTTTACAGTATTACAACTGGAAGAAAGCCGTTGAGCCATTTTGGCATTATATGCCGTTCTATGTTGGTATGGGTAACCACGAAGTATTAGGGCATATCTTTAAAGATGAAGCTGGCAAAACGCAAGGGTTTATTGATGCTTTCCCTTTCGAAACGGAATCCTCCGAAGCCCTCTTTTCAGAAGAATTTGTAAATCCAAAAAACGGCCCACAAAGTGAGGATAACAATAAGTATGACCCCAATACAAATCAGCCTGATTTTCCCTCTTATGAGGAAAATGTATTTTACTACACCTATGGCAATGTAGCTATGGTCGTACTCAACAGTGACTATTGGTTTGCTCCTTCATTAAGCCGGCAACCTAAAACCAGTGGAGGGCTTCATGGGTATATAATGGACAATCAACTTCAATGGCTGCGAGAAACCATTTCAAAACTGGAAAAGGATACAGATATCGACCATATCTTTGTAACCCAACACACACCAGCATTTCCTAATGGAGGCCATAGCAAAGACGATATGTGGTATAGTGGTGATAACAGCAAAAGACCCTATATAGCAGGAAAACCTGTTGAGCAAGGTATTATTGAAAGAAGAGATGAATATTTAGATATTTTAATAAATGATAGTAAAAAAGTAGTGGGTATTCTTACTGGAGACGAACATAACTACAACTGGCTCAAACTAAACTCAGAAGTTCCTATCTATCCAGAAAATTATCCACATAAAAAGTTGAAGGTTTCACGGCCAATTTACCAAATCAACAACGGAGCCTCTGGAGCACCTTATTACGGTCAAGAAATCTTACCGTGGAGTGATTTTACTCAATCCTTTAGTGTAGAGAATGCCCTTTGCCTTTTTTATGTAGAGGGAGATGAAATAACAATGAGAGTGTATAATCCCGATACTTTGAACAAAATTGACGAAGTGAAATTGAGATAGTAGTTTTTATGGTCTATATATCATTAGTAAAAGAAGTTGCTTTACTCTTTTTTAAATTAAGAAGTATTACTTTTGGCGGTTCTGCGACTCAAATCGCAATGATGGATAACTAAGCTGTTCAATTCAACAGTATCTCGCAAAAGTAGGAACTATCAGTTTGTCTTTTCCAACGCAATGAATGAAAAAGAAAGCACTACCTACACCTATTAAATGCTAAGTTGAGCGATACGAACGAAGTGAAGTAGCGCTTTTCCGCCTTGGCGGATAACCCCTGTTTACCCCGTGAATCGGGGACATAGAAAATGTTGCATTTCACCGAATGGGTAAGGTGAAATGCTTACTTTTTCTTCGTCGTTTGAGCGTAATCGCTCAATTTGGGTAAATGTCATAGTAATTCAAACAAAACAAATAACAGGAATGAAAATAGTATCATCCCTGCCTTATACCAGAATATTTTCTTTCTGAAAAATGTCTGCATCTATTGTTTTCATTATATGATTGAGATCAAATTCCTTTATACCAGCGTTTTGCATTTTCATAGTATATTTTTCGTATTACCGGTTTTGGCAGTTTCATTCCTTTAAAACTATTGTTTACCTCATCTGCCTCAAGCATTTCATCGGTGACAAAGAATTTCCAATCGTTTAACCATACCTGGTGCCACTGGCTTTTTTCTTCACTCGTTGTTGTATGATCAACTTCAATATCCGTTCCGTATAACAAGCGATCCTGATATTTAATGAGAAAATTTCTTACCTTTTCGTGGTCGTTCATTGCCTGATATTGTAAATGACATATCCGGTCAGCCATATCCACGGCCATGTTCGGATATTTGTCAAGCGTTGCAGCCAGTTCTTCCACACTCCATTCCAGGCTCCCAAGGTGAGCGCCCACAAACCTCATGTCGGGATGCCTTTCTAACATTCGATCTCTTGAAGCGATCAATTCCTCGTATGACGGGTATTCAGGGTGTAAATACATGTGGTATTGCGGGTGTTCCCTGAAATAAAACCGATCATTATTTACCGTCATTTCTTCCACGGGCAGCCAACAATTTTTGGGCTCCCCCACATGGCTCAGTAGCGAAATATCGTTTTGTTTAATAATATTCATAATGGGATCAAATGCAGGATCATCGAGCATGACAAAACTGCTGTCTTCAGCGCGTAATTCCATACCGATGTTTTTCCATGTTTTTATACCAACAGCGCCTTCTTCAACGGTTTTTTGAAGAAAATCAATATTTTTTTCCGGCCAGTTGTTCTCCTTAAAATTATCTGTTTCAAAAGAAGAAATAAAGGAAACCACATCCGGATATCGCTCCTGTAGTTGATTAGTAATTTCAAATTGTTCTTTAACAGATATACCATAATAGGGAACATCAGTATTGATAGTAAGCAATTTAAAATTGTCCTCCCTGGCTTGTTCCAATAAATGCGGATTCATTGCATTGATATGTACATGTGCATCAATTTTTTTTACTTTTT
>CAZAMT010000362.1:0-4017 GCA_964486145.1 uncultured Bacteroidales bacterium | reverse complement strand
CAATAATTTTGTTCTTTTTTCGTGTAATAAGCAATAAGAATTGAGGTGTTTAAGCAGATAAGATTTTTGTCCATGTATAAACATAAAGGGATTTATGAAGTCAAATTATGATTAAGCAATTTTAAAATACAATCTTGATAGTACAGTCTCTTTAAGTGATTGAAGAACCAACGGTTTTTGTACAAAATCAACCACACCATATTTAAATGCTTTGATGATTGCTTCCCGGTCATTTCTGGCACTTAAAACAATTACCGGGATTTTTGCCATGAATGGATCATCCTGCATGGCTTTTAAAATATCAAAACCATCTACAACTGGCATCATTAAATCAAGCAAAATTAAATCAAAGGAATTCCTGCGAATTTCCTGCAAAGCCATTTCACTGTTGTTTTCAAGGTAAATCTGAATATCTGGCTCTTCTTCAAAGATGGATTTTATTAGTAAAAGGTTTACTTCTGAATCATCAACGGCAAAAATACTTTTCATTGTTTCAGATTTTTTGTTAAATGTTTAAATAAGAGGCATTGTTCCGAAGAACAATGCCTCAACGATTTAATCATGAAATGGAACAATTGGGCTAAAAGTTTTCGTAATTTCCATCATCTTCCGTTTCCTGGCCTAAATCAATTTTTACAGGATTTGATGATGGTTTTACCGTTTCTTTTTTATCCTGATACATTTTTAGTTTATCTGATGATGTCTTTTTTGTTTTTGGTTGTGCATATTTGGAAGTTCTGTTTATGTTGAAGAACAAAATGGTATCTTTTAATTGTTCGGCCTGGCTTGCCAGTTCCTCCGAACTGGTGGCCATTTCCTCGGATGCAGCCGCATTCTGCTGTACAACCTGATTTAATTGCTGTATGGCATTGTTTATTTGATCGGTACCTGAATTTTGCTCGCTGCTTGCAGCGGCAATTTCTTTCACCAGTTGAGCTGTTTTTTCAATTTCAGGTACAATTTGATTTAGTTTTTTACCGGCTTCCTCCGAGATTTCCACACCGGTTTTCGATTTATCATCGATCTCCCGTGCTGCTTCTGCGCTGCGTTCGGCAAGTTTACGGACTTCAGCAGCTACAACGGCAAAACCTTTTCCGTGTTCACCTGCACGGGCTGCCTCCACTGCAGCGTTTAGTGCCAGAATATTGGTCTGAAATGCAATATCATTTATGATCGAAATTTTCTCAGCAATTTCTTTCATCGAGTCAACGGATGATTGAGCGGCCGAATTACCCTGTCGCACGCCCTCTGCAGCTTGTGTGGATATTTTATCGGTTTCATTGGCATTATCCGTATTTTGCTGGATATTGCTTACCATTTCTTCCATGCTGCTTGACACTTCCTCAACAGATGAAGCTTGTTCATTGGCGCCCTGAGACATTTCCTGGGAGGTAGAAGCCATTTGCTGACTTGCTGAAGCAATGCTTTCGGAGCCTGTTAAAATGCTTTCGACAATTTCCCGTAATTTTCCGACCATTTTGCTCAATGCCTTTGCCAGCGTTCCGATCTCATCTTTTCTGTGAATGAACTGATCTTCGAGGTCAGCCGTTAAATCACCGGCAGCTACCTGCTCAGCAAATTTCACTCCTCTAATCAACCCGGTCGTAACAGATCGCGTAAGTATAATGGCTAGTATTATCCCAATTACCATGGCTATTAAAAGACCTGAAATCATTACAATATTTGATGTGCCAAGCATGGTTACGGCTTCTTCCGCGATGTTTTTTGTCTGAACAATTCCGGCAAGCGACACTTCCTGGGAATTTGCTAATACAATATCAGCGGCATCGTTTCTTTTTGTGTTAAGTTCTTCACGTTTGTTCCATGTAAGCAGGAAATCTGTCATGGCAGATTTATAGTTTTTAGCAGCATTTTCAATTTGATCGAGTGCTTCTAAATCAGCCTGCAGCCTTGTAATTTTACGGATTTTCTCAAGATCTTTTGAGATATCGAACGTTGCGATGGCTTCTTCATAAAAATGGGGATCACGTGTTGCCTGCGCCTTAAAATTTGCAACCCGCACAGCGTTGCCTTTATCAATAATGTCATTGATCCAATTGATTTTATTTTTTCTTTCACGCAACGTTACCTGGCCGGCATTGTTACTAATGTTTTGGTCCAATAGATTGTTCTGATTCGTCAGAAATTGACTGCTGTACTCAATAAAATTTTCCGCGGCAACGTCCATTTTACTCCTTAGTTTACCAAGGGTAGCATTGATTTCAACCGTTTCTTTCTTTAAATTTTCATAGGTATTTAGCGATTTGAACGTTTCATCTACAGCACCTTGCAATTTTACAAGTTGCGATGAATTTTGCGCTAAGGTTTTAGCTTCAGTTAGATGATTTTTGATTTCTTGAAGGTATTTGTTTCCCTCTTCCAGAAACCGTGGTTCCTCGGTAAAGCCATATCCCCGCATATTGTACATGGTTATTAAAGAGTTACGTTCAATTTCATTCGCAACTTCAACCTCCGGTACGTATTCATTGGCGAGGTATTTCGACTTGGTAGAGATACTGTGCATATTAATCACTGCAATCATTCCCAGTGTAACCGAAATTGCAATTAACAGGCCGAAACCTATCCCGAGTTTTTGTGCAAATTTTAAGTCTGAAAATTTCATGGTTTTTTCTTTTATTTATTTATAATTTACCTTTGTTTAATTCGAATGCATCTGACATTCAATTTTTTTTTCGGATTGATAGTATTACAATACGTTCATAATTATTTTGGTATGCAGTTTTTGCAAGTATGGTGGCTACTACCAATATGGTAATTTGACAACAGGTTTATTTGTATTTTTGCAAAACCTGTCTCGTTAGGTTTTGTTATTATACATAATTTCAATTGATTACACCTTACGATATGGATAACCGGGAATTGGAATCCCAATTAATTGTTTGTTTTGGTTTTTCCTTTTTTTAGTTTTTGTTAACTTCCATTTTTAATTTGAAGATAATTGATGAAAGGTTTAGATAATGGAACGTCTTGTGAAGTATGCACATGTAATTGCATTGCTGATATTTTTACAGGTAGTGATATGCAACTTCTTGATAGAAACAAGACGGAGATTGAATACAACCCCGGAGAGATCATATTAAAACAAGGCACCTTTGTTTCGCATATATTGTTTCTAAAAGAAGGACTGGTAAAAATTATTCTCGAAGGGAAAAATGACAAGAATAACATTCTTAAAATTGTAGGTAAGGGAAATTTTATTGCTCTTGCTGTCCTTGGGGAACAAAATAAATATCCATTGACCGTTATTTCATTAACTAAAACTTCTGTATGTCAAATTAAGAGGGAGTGTTTACTTGAAATTATGAATCGAAATGATAAAGCCAATCAGTATGTGATTGATTGGTTTTCCAACGATCATTTATTTCTTTACAGCAGATTATCGGTTTTAAGCACACGTAACAATCACGGTAAACTGGCATCTACACTTATGTATCTTTTTAATGATGTTTTTAGTGATGTCAACATATTCTCGTATATTACGCGCAAAGATCTGGCAGAGTTATCATCAATTTCTCTTGAAAGCACCAACAGGATTTTACTGGAATTAAAAAATGATAGAATAATAGAATATAAACACGGACATATACGAATTTTAAAGCCGGACCTTCTACAGCGTTTAAGCGAGGTAGGTTAGCTTCTGCCCCGTTTGATGGGGCATTAATGGTTGTGGGGTGATAAGTTAAATCATTATTAAAAAAAAGTAAGAATATCATATCAAACAAATGTTTTATCCGTAAAACGCCATTAACAACAATGCAACCCATTTATAAAATATTATCGTATTTTATTTAACCAATTGATTTGAGAAGAGACGAGTGCATACAATGAATGAAAGGAAAGACAAGTTACATAGGCTTGAAAGGGAATTAACGAAATGCAGGAAAGACCTTCAAAGGACAAGCGAAGAGAGAATACAACTGGAAGCAAAATTGAATAAAAGCCAGTTTTTTATGGATGCTGTTTTCGAAAGCATCCAGGAAGGTATTAGCATTTTAA
>CAZAMT010000361.1:0-4022 GCA_964486145.1 uncultured Bacteroidales bacterium | reverse complement strand
TTATTTTTTCCTTTTATTTGTTCATTTAAAGCCATTCAAATCAAGTATATTTTATTCAAAATTAAACAATAATCACTAATTAATATCATCTTTTCCTGGCAAAAAATTCCTTCAACAATTTAGAGCATTCCTCCTTCAAAACTCCAGGCACCACCTTGGTTTTCGGGTGAGTCAATCGTGGCTGGACAAGTGTAAATCCGCGTTTGTTATCAAAAGCACCAAACACAATTTTCGAAATCTGTGTCCAGTAAGCAGCCCCGGCACACATCGCGCAAGGCTCAAGTGTAACATACATAATACATTCATCAAGGTATTTGCCTCCGGTGGCATTTGCGGCAGCAGTAAATGCCTGCATCTCCGCATGAGCAGTAACATCATTTAATGTCTCGGTCAGGTTGTGCGCCCGTCCAATCACCTGCTGATTCCATACCACGATAGCACCTACTGGTATTTCATCTTCATCAAATCCCCGTTGAGCCTCTTTAAGAGCAATATTCATGAAATATTCATCTGAAAATATTGGGTAACCCATGGTTTGTAATTAATTTTCAAAGGTGGACAATTAAAGCTAAAATTTGCAATTTCTTCTTATTTTCGCAAGGATTTTTTAAATCATCTATGTTGATGAACATCCATTTGATTGTTTGTAGATAAAAACTAAATAAAAGAATACACAATGCACAGAACACATACTTGTGGCGAACTAAACATTCAACATGTTAATAACAAGACAGTTTTAAGCGGTTGGATACAACGTTCAAGGGATTTGGGCGGGATGACGTTCGTTGATCTTCGGGACAGATATGGTATCACCCAACTGGTTTTTAACATGGATACCGACCCTGAACTTTGCAAAAAAGCAAGAAAACTGGGACGTGAATTTGTAATCAGGGCTGAAGGTACTGTTGCTGAAAGAAGCAACAAGAACCCCAACATAGCAACAGGTGACATTGAAATAATTGTTAACAATTTTACAATTCTCAATGAATCTGCATTACCCCCGTTTACCATTGAAGAAGAAACGGACGGTGGTGATGAACTGCGCATGAAATACAGGTATCTTGATTTACGCCGTAATCCATTGAAAAACAATTTACTCCTTCGCCACAGGATGGCATTCGAGGTGCGGAATTACATGAATAACCAGGATTTCATCGAAGTAGAAACACCGGTACTTATAAAGTCAACTCCGGAAGGTGCCAGAGATTTTGTGGTTCCGTCACGCGTCCATCATGGTGAATTTTATGCGCTCCCTCAGTCTCCTCAAACATTCAAGCAATTACTGATGGTTGCGGGATATGATCGCTATTTTCAAATTGTGAAATGTTTTCGTGATGAAGATTTACGTGCCGACCGACAACCTGAATTTACCCAAATTGACTGTGAAATGGCATTCGTTGAACAGGATGATGTACTGCAAACATTTGAAGGCCTGGCAAAACACCTCATAAAAACAATAAAAAATGTAGATATATCGGGTGACTTTAAAACACTTACATACGAGGAAGCAATCAATTTTTATGGCACCGATAAACCGGATCTGCGTTTTGAAATGAAAATCACTGACCTTACGGAACCGGTGAAAGGGAAAAATTTTAAAGTACTTGATTCTGCATCATATGCCGGTGCAATCATTGCCAAAGGTTGTGCCGATTATTCAAGAAAACAATTAGATGAACTAACCGCATTTGTGCAAAAACCACAAATCGGTGCAAAAGGTTTGATATATGTCAAATACAATGCCGATGGTTCCATCAAATCATCGGTTGATAAATTTTATTCACATGATGACTTAAAAACATGGGCTAATCAAACCGGAGCGAATAAAGGTGATCTGTTGCTTTTACTTGCAGGTGAGAAAACACATACCCTGAAAGCCTTATCGGAATTGCGCCTGGAAATGGGCAAAAAACTTAACCTTCGCGACAAAAACAAATTTGCACCCTTATGGGTTGTTGATTTTCCATTGTTGGAATGGGATGAAGAAACCCAGCGATTCTATGCCATGCACCATCCTTTTACATCTCCAAAACCGGATGATATGGCATTGCTCGACACGGATCCCGGTAAAGTACGTGCCAATGCTTACGACATGGTTATCAATGGGGTTGAAATAGGCGGCGGCTCTATAAGAATTCACAATGAAGATTTACAGAAAAAAATGTTTAAAGTACTCGGATTCTCTGATGAAGAAGCCCAAAAACAGTTTGGTTTTCTTATGAGTGCCTTTCGATACGGTGCACCTCCGCATGGTGGCATTGCCTTTGGATTTGACAGGTGGGTATCGTTGATGGCCGGACTGGACTCCATTCGCGATGTGATTGCTTTTCCTAAAAACAATGCTGGCCGGGATGTAATGATCGACACACCTTCAACCGTTTCCAATGAACAGTTAGACGAACTGGCTCTTCAAATAAAAAAAGAGCGATAATGGCATTGAACATACTTAAACTCTTTACGTTCTCAACATATAATTAATGACGTCAATTTACAAGAACTATGATTTCACTAACATTAAGCAATAAACCCGGCAAAAACATCATCTATTTAATTGGCAAAGATCAATTAAACGCGGTTGAACACCTGTCGGAAAAGGAAAAAAACAAGGTAACCAGTTTAATAGATCAGAAAGTAAAAAAGTTTCAGTTTACCAAAGATGATGATTTCATTTTTTTGACTGTATTCGATGAGCCGAACGATGCACATGATCACATTGAAAAAACCCGAAAATCCGCCCGAAAAATTCTTGATAACCTGAATGAACTAAAAATATCAGAAGTCAGTATTGTTAATAAAACAGCATCATCAAAAACAGCTTTGGCATTTGCTGAAGGATTGATTTTATCCAATTACCAGTTTTTAAATTATTACTCCGATAAAAAAGAAAAGGTCAACACCCTTAATGAGGTGTACATCGTTGACGATGAGCAAAATGCCAGCGATGTTGAAGAACTTAACAAGCTTGCTTCCGCTGTTTATATAACCCGTGATTTGGTAAACGAACCCGTGTCAACCCTAAATGCAGTAGAATTAAGCAAATGGGCTGAAAAAATTGGTGAGGAAAGCGGTTTTTCGGTGCAGGTGATGCACAAAAATGAAATCGCGCAAAACAAAATGGGCGGATTGTTGGCGGTAAACAAGGGTAGTATTGACCCTCCAACATTTTCCATCCTGGAGTGGAAACCCGAAAAAACATCCAACGAGAAACCAATAATACTGGTTGGTAAAGGAGTTGTTTATGATACGGGAGGATTGAGCCTGAAACCCACTGCCAATAGCATGGATTATATGAAATCGGACATGGCAGGTGCTGCGGCAGTTATCGGGACTCTGTCTGCTGTGGCTAAAAACAATTTACCGGTTCATGTCATTGGCCTCATTCCTGCTACCGACAACCGGCCTGACGGAAATGCCTATGCTCCCGGTGATGTAATCCTTATGCACAATGAAATGACCGTAGAGGTGATGAATACAGATGCTGAAGGCAGAATGATCCTCGCCGATGCATTGAGTTATGCAAAAAAATATGACCCGGAATTTGTGATTGATGTGGCCACATTAACCGGCTCAGCGGCCATAGCTATCGGTACAGAAGGAATTGTAGCCATGGGAAATGCCAGCGATGAGATCTTTCGACAGCTCAAAAAAGCGGGACTTGAAACCTACGAACGAATTGCACAGTTCCCTTTCTGGGATGAATATGCTGAGAAATTAAAATCAGATATTGCCGACCTTAAAAATCTCGGTGGTCGCGAAGCAGGTGCAATTACTGCCGGAAAGTTCCTCGAGAAATTTACAGATTATCCGTTTGTTCATCTGGATATCGCCGGCACTGCATATTTATCGTCGTCACAGGATTACAGGGGAAAAGGGGCTAGTGGTGTTGGTGTACGATTGTTATATCATTTCCTGAAAAACCTGTAAAATTTCGAGTTTATTTATCCCCACCGAAACATGAAACAGACCATGTCTGAGATAATTACTGAGGCGCACACGACCATGATTGAAATGTGTGCCAAATT
>CAZAMT010000360.1:0-4023 GCA_964486145.1 uncultured Bacteroidales bacterium | reverse complement strand
TAAAGCGGGGACATCTGTCAATTATTGATTGAATGCCATTTTCTATCGCTATCATAGGGCCATGAAATGTTTTCTGATAACCCGGAATTAAATTTTCTAATCGTTTTGAAGGGTGTGTTTCTTCCCCTTCATTTATCGATTCAGGATTGGCGTAGCCATTAACTATGTTTATCAGCTCATTTAAATTACGCTCAGGTATTTCTGGTAAATATTCAAACCCATTCTTAGCTGAAAATAGAATTCCTTCAAACTCGTGCACTTGTATATATGGAACAAATCTTGGAGCATTGAGACTCTCGGACACAGCTTTTTCAATATAAGTTACTCTTTCGTTGATGTTTGCGATAGATTTCGCTTTGTTATATTTAGGGAAATCGGTTTTTAACCTGTAATAATCAATTAAGGACGTAACCAAAATATCCGATTCCTGTTTCAATAATTTTTCAACAGTAGGTTTATACCTGTCATATTTTAAATCGCCTCCTTTATGTCCGGGGCTGGTTTGGATTTTTATTGCCCTGACATCGTAAATCCCTTTTGGGATAAAATATAGCCGAAGCAAGTTATTTACAAATTCTTCTTCAGTTGGGCCCTCAACGATAATATATAAACCCCTCATTATGGCCGCCCTCCAATAACATTTTTATCCCACAGTTCACCAATTGAATATTCGCTCAACCACTCGGCTAACTTATCGGATTCCAATCTCGTAAAGACACTCTGATTGTTCTGCCTTTCAACAACGATTATATTTTCAGGCACAAATTGGTCAAGCAGGTTTATTGATTGGGTTGAGATTATAACCTGTGATTTAGCGGATGCCATTTTTATAAGTGCTGCCAATTTGATAATAGCTGAAGGATGAAGGCCCAGCTCAGGTTCGTCAATTATTATGGTATCGGGCAATACCGGTTGCAGAAGCAGGGTAGAAAGTGCAATAAACCTTAACGAACCATCGGATAAATTATTAGCATCAAAGTATGTGTCAGAATCTTGTTCCTGCCAGTTTAATTTAATATAATCGGGATTTAGCCCATCGGGTTTTAAATCAAATTTAGAGAAAAACGGGGTAACAAACCGAATGGTTTGTTCAATTATCCTGAAATGTTTAGGGTAGCGTTGGCTTATCATATATAAAAAAGCTGCCAGATTGCTTCCATCAGCACGTAACCAGGCGTTATCGCCAATTCTGGAAGGCTGTTTCATAGGAGAGCTATTTCCGGTATCATGAAAATGGAATATATTAAATTGTGTGAAATATTCTCTTAAATGCTTGAAGCGTTCAGCAGAATGTTCGCTCAATTCGCTTTTTGATGTGCCAACGGATTTTTCGAGAGGTATATAATCCCAACTTTCATTATAGCCTTTTGCATAACTGTTATAACCGCCTTTTTCTTCCTCAAAAAAGAAATTATTTTGCTGGTCGGGTTTTAAAATAAAGTCGTAGCGGTTATTGGTGTTTGTCTCGTTCCTGAATACAATGCCCCCCGCCAGTTCTTTAGATTTTTTTTGACCAAAATGCAATATTTTATCTGCATATCCATTTTCTGCTACAAAGCTTTTCAGCCTGTCTTCAGAAATACTGTTAAGCAGTTTGAAAAAGCCAATAAAATTGGATTTTCCAACACCATTTGAACCAATCAATACATTCAACGGGCGAATTTTAATTTCGCCGGAATCACGTATTGATTTATAATTTTTAATATATATCCTGTCAATTGGCATATTTGTTCATGTTTTAAATTGTTTTGAAATCAATTTTTACAATAATAGAAACCAATGTAATGGTAAAAACAAACAATCACCTTCAATTTTAACATCATTTATTTTGGAGTTTACAATGATTCCATAACGTTTGTTTTCCTGGTATTTTGTTACTTGTTTTTTTGTTTTTTTATTAATTCCAACCTCCAAAATCACAGGGCTGTCCAATGTTTCAATAATAAAATCAGGTGATACGCCCTGCTCGCTCATGCCAAAACTTAATAATCCTTTATCGAAAGTTCTTCTCAGGTACATAGCTACAATATCTTCATATAACTTGGCGCGCAAATCATCTCTTAATTCGTCTCCATAAATACGCGTGTATAAAGCTCTTCTCAAGGATGGTGACATAAAAAAAGGTTTTATGTTTTTACCTGTTTTAGTTTTTACACCTCCATAAGGCAAAAATATATTCAATATTTCAGCTTTGTCGAGCAGATCGATGAAATGCTCTATGTTTTCCTGTTTGCCAAAATCTCTTGATAATGTTTGAAAATTCACTTCATCACTTAGTGCAAGGCGCATTAACAGCCGAAGTAATATTTCTGCATTGGCGTTTTTATCAAATACAGGTAAATCCTTAAACAGTATTCGTTCAAAAAGGGCAATAACCCTTTCATTAATTATTTCTTTGTTTTTTAATGGGAGAAACCGGGCAATATTGTGGTAACTTACATACTCATCAACCAATGCCCCCAATTTTTTCTTTGGCAAACTGGTATGTATATCCTGTAAGTATTCCTTTATCTCAGTTTGAATATGGTTTAATCCATTTTGAAGTTGAGAAATGTCTTTTGAGAAAAATAAAGTTTGCTTTAATTTGTCTCCCAAACCCTTTTTTGCAAAAAGTAATTTGTCCTTATTATTCATCCATGTGCTGGAAAGGATAAATTCTGCAAAACGAAACGGGAAAAGTTTAATTAAGGTCATACGTGAAGCCAGGTCAGCACTCCGATGCAATAATAAAGCAGATGAACCTGTGCAAATAATGAAAGCCTGTTTGCATTTATCGTACAGTATTTTCAAGTCCTTGTCCCAATTTTCAATATCATGTATTTCATCTATCAGGAATACAACGGGCTCGGTAAATTGATAGAAAGGTTTACCTATTACTTTATCTTCAAACACCTGAAATGCCTGGTATAAGTTATACCCTAAATTTTTAAGGTCATTGCCGTTTAAAAAGAATACATTTTGGGTATGCCCTTCAAAAATTACTTCTGCCGTTTGCCACATCAGGGTAGTTTTCCCTACACCTCTTAATCCTGATATGGCTATAAGGCGGGGTTCGCCTTTTTTTGTTAAGAAATCGTTGGAATATTGACTGAGTTTAACAAACAGATTGCGTTTTGGGTAAGCAAGCATATTGGCATCCCTAACCTCGGCATTAAGCCTTACAGCGTTTACCTTATTGCTCTCTATATACTTTTTTAATTCTTCCATCACTAAATCGTTATAAAATCAATATCAGCATCTTTCATTTGAAGGGCCGTTGATGAATATGTCTTTCGATATTTGTGAATTTCCTGTCATATATAATTTATTTTTTGTCGTCAATAATTCCCTGGCTTCAACATTCAATGCCCCGGCAATCCTAAACAAAGTTTCCATTGCTGGCTGTACATCATTCGTACACCATTTTGATACAGTAGTTTTATTTACATTTAATTGTTCTGCCAGCCACAAATTTGTTTTCCCTTGATCTGCCAGAACTGCCTTTATTCTATTGTAAACTTGCTTTTTTTTAGCCATTTAAATAGTTAAATCTTATCATTAAATTGCACCAAATGCAAATTTGTATTCATCAAATGTACGGAATGTGATTTGAACTTCATTCAGATTAAATGGAATTCTTTAAATCCGGCTTTCTATATGAGATGCTGTTTAAGTTTATTGTATTGTTCATGTTCGTTGATGTAGATGGCAAAATCAATGTCGCGTGTAGCCCGTTTGTCCGGCAGGGTTTTATATGGTCTGTCCATACTTCACGCACAAAAGCACCGATAAGGTAATAGTCAATATATGAATCTGAGCCCGGTTTCAACTATCTCAACTGCTCATTAATCCCCTTCAACTTCTTCAACTCCTTAAAAAGAGCCATATCCAAACCGGCACAAAAGGGCTTTGCTTTATCCAATACCCCATGTTGATATAGCTGAATATCCCGGAACTGGTTTTCCAATTCATAGATAAGTTCAAGGGAGGCATTCAACTATGATAATTGTGTGCAAATCCAAGTTCACAAATTAACACCTAAAA
>CAZAMT010000359.1:0-4025 GCA_964486145.1 uncultured Bacteroidales bacterium | reverse complement strand
GCCAATCGGTTCCAAAGTTTGTACAGGTTGCCCGATAAGTTTTCTTCGTATTGAGCAATACTTACCTTGTCAACGCCTGCCCCTCCTTTGTTCGACTTTACCTTCTTGTAAGCCTTCCACACCATTTCCTTACTGATGGGTAAGGGTTTTGTTTTCTCTTCAAAAATCTTCCTCATTAATTTGAGTTGTTATTAATTTGAAAACTGTATGATTGAATCCCTTCGCTCCGCCCCCATTACAGGGGCTTCTCCACTACTACGGATTCATCCGCCACCTCTTGTTGCTTTAGTAATCGCCTCGCTTTTACACTTGTACTTTCCTTTTATCATCCACAAGAGGCTTCCCGTGTCCCGCAAATAAGCCCGGATAAAAGTCATGCCCCCTTAACAACGCCTGACATGCAACCAATAAACAGGTTTCCGTTGCACTTGTCCCTAAGACCGCAAAATGTCCCGGTTTTGTCAGGTTGTACCGCTTTCTCGATGCTTCATCGGCAGGTTCGCTTTCGCTCATCTCTTTTATCCACACATGATTCCTTCAACTCGAAACCTTTTCTTTCCTCGCTTCACACATGCCGATTGCTCAACATGCATTAGGAAAGTTGTTTGGAGCCGCTCCCTGCAGAGAGACTCCGGAGGGTCGGTTCCTCAATCTTATTTGCAGCTATGTAAAGAACGCTTGCCTTTACTCACGGCACACTCCGCGCCAGCGGTGGGGATAAAAGGCGGGAGCGGAAAAAAAATACCGCTTTGGCTTTTTGGATTCTTATACTGACATGTTAAAATATGTTTGCTGTTGTCGCAATTGCCGGCGAAATAAAAGTCCTGCCTGCCACTAACAACAATGATAACGTTGTACAAAACGAATCGAAGGTTATCTGCGACAAAGCCTGCATCCACCTGAAAGAACTGGTGGATGACCTTCATAAAGCGGGGAAATACCTCTTCCGGTGAAATCCGAACCGGTACAGAGGGAATATGAGCCAATACCGGAAGAAACTCAACCGAAACAGCAACAAAGAGGACGAAATTGCTGAATAACAGCCCCGAATTTTACCGGTGCTGAAAGAGGCCGGTTTCTAAAAAGTTACCGGCTGATTTTGTGTGAAATAAAAACCACGTGGGATTCCAACTAAAACCACATATGGTTTATAACGGAAACACGCGTGGTTGGAAGATGAGACTTTTGTTTTTGCGATGAGAAGAATTATTTTAAATAGTTTGTATTAATAATACAAATTAGTTTGTACTGTTAATACAAAGTATTATATTTACGACTAAAATCTTTTAACTTCAAAAAATGATTAGCAATCTCGTATTGTCTGAAATTATTAAAGACCAGTTGGCAAGCGTATTAAAGAAACAATGGATTGAGCGTGACAAGGAAATTCCTTTGAAAACCAAAAAGATCGTAATTGTTTCCGGGGTACGGCGTTGCGGGAAAAGCACATTAATCCAGCAGAAATTATTGAAAACAGGAAAAGCGCTTTACCTTAATTTTGAAGACCCCCGGTTAATCAACTTTACATTGGATGATTTTCCAAAATTAGAGAATATCGCTGAAGAAACCGGAAATGACCTCCTTCTTTTAGACGAAATTCAGAATATCGACCAATGGGAACGCTATGCCCGCATGGCCAACGAAAAAGGGTTGCAGCTATATATAACCGGCTCTAATGCCAGTATGTTAAGCCGTGAGTTAGGTACTCGCCTGACCGGTCGGTATAAACAAATAGAGCTTTTCCCTTTTAGCTATAACGAATTCCTTTCATTTTTCAACCTGGAACGAAACCCGGAGAGTTTTAACCAATATTTTGAATGGGGTGGATTTCCCGAATTTCTGGAAGAAAAGGACGATGAATATCTGAGGACATTGTTGCGTGATATTATCACCCGGGATATTGCAGTTCGAAGAAAAATCACAAACGAAAATCAGTTAATCAGGCTTGCAGTGCACCTTTTAAGCAATACCGGAAAAGAGTTCAGCTACAACAATATTTCCAAAATCCTGGAAATAAAGTCAGTAAGAACAGTTATCGATTATTGCGACTATTTGAGGGAAAGTTATCTTGTTGACTTTATACCCCGTTATTCGTCTTCCATCAAAAAGCAACTGGTAAATCCTAAAAAAAGTTACAGCATCGATCCCTTGTTTGCAAAGGCCAACAGTCTTTCGTTTAGTAAAGATTTGGGGCGCAGACTGGAGAATTTTGTCTTTAACAAACTGAGGCGGGATTATAGTGAAATCTTTTATTTTAAAGACACCAGTTCTGAATGTGATTTTCTGATAAAACAAAACGAAAAAATCGTTCAGGTGGTACAAGTTTGTTGGGACATAAACACTGACAATATGGTTAGGGAAATAAACGGAATAAAAAATGCACTGGATGAAACAGGAGCAAAAGAAGGGGTAATTATTACCAGTAACCAGGAAGATAAGCTGGATGGAATAGATTTAATACCAGCATGGAAATGGATTTGACGTTTCATTCACAATTATTTTATCACAATTACATCTAACATTCCTTTTTCTCCGGCATATTCAATAGCACTACTATAAACATAATCCTCTGCTTCAAATACCAATCCTTCTTCAACCGGGTTTTGATGGATACCAGCCTGCGGCAGGCAGGTAATCAATTTTCTGGTCAATTACCTTATTGCTCCAAAGCTCAATTGGTTTGTTATCGCCACGCCAAAAACGGAAACCTTCCTGGGTCTCAAAATGTTTCAATAGCCATTCTTTTCTGCTCTCCTGGCAATTTTCAGAAATCGCCTTTTTTATCTCCTTGCTCGTAAATTTCTTATAATCGCGAAGTATGTCGGGCAGGCTGCACCCCTCTTTTGCCCGGACAATCAGGTGCACATGGTTCGTCATTATGCACCAGGCAAATATCTCCAGCCCCTTGTTCTCCTGACAAAATTTTAAGTTATCTACCAATATATCTTTATATTCGTTACGCGTAAAAACGTCAACCCACCCTTGCACGGCAAACGAAACAAAATTCACCCTGTGAAATATTTTTCTCATTTCACGGGGTAAACTCCTTCAGGATTGTGGAATTTGTATTTGCGGCTCATAGTCCTACATTTTCTTTCAAAAGTAATGTATTGTATTAAAACATCCTACGCTTCTATCCGGCCACCGATTGCTCCAAAGGAATCCCTTCGGGTCAAAGTCAAGTAGGTACAGGGAATTTCACCCCATACCTCTTACAGAACCGAACGTGATTGTCTCCAATCATACGGCTCTTATCATACAAACTTATACCAAATGGTAACCGATTTGCCAGTGATAGAACAGATAGCGATAATGCCTGTACACATACTTTAAATGTGCAATTGCACGTCTTTTACTATTCCTGAACCTTTTAAACCGGTTTCTTATCCATTTTATCAGTCGGTTATGCAGTCGGTGGAACACTTTTGTAAGGGTGCGAGGACTGAATTTGTCATAATAACCTATCCACCCCCTAATCTTACTGTTCAACAGGTCGGCAATTTCTTGCCATGATGTTAGCCAGCGGTCGAAATGGGTATGCCGTATTTCCGCAACCAGTTTGGAATAAGACTTTTGACTGATTTCACAATCATACCCAAGAAACATCCCCCCGCGTTTTGATGGTTTGCTCACCGGACGAAAACTAAATCCAAGAAAATCGAATTTTGATTTCTTCCCTTTCAGATTTCTACGGTAGCCTTTGCAATACACAATCCGCGTTTTCTCGGGATGGGCTGATAGCCCACATACTGCCAAACGGCTTTTAAGCTCCCTTAAAATAAAACAGGCTTGATTCTCCGACACACAGTGAATGATTATATCATCGGCATATCGTACAAATGCAACCTGTGGAAACTTTAGTTCCATCCATTTGTCAAACGTATAGTGTAAATACAGGTTAGCCAACACAGGACTTATTACTCCACCTTGCGGTGTCCCTTTACCTGTGCGCTCCTCAATGTTTCCATTTATCGTAAAACCGGAGCTTCTAACCATCTCTTTACATACATTTGAACCCACCGCTC
>CAZAMT010000358.1:0-4042 GCA_964486145.1 uncultured Bacteroidales bacterium | reverse complement strand
TATTTCAAAGAAAACCTTAATGTTATTTTTTGTGCCTGAAAAAGCAATCCAATCTGTTTTTTTATGGGAAAATATTGTAAATTCATGGTAAATAAACAATTCCGGCAATAAAACATTACTACAATAAAACATTACTACAATAAAATATGAATCCGTTGAAGAGTTCTGAACTAAGGAAGAAGGCTGTGGACTTAATGAAGCAGAAAGGATACCGCCCATATGATAAATACAGTGAAAGCCTTGAAGAATTGCTTGAAGAATTAAACATCTATCACATTGAGTTGGAACATCAAAATGATGAATTAAGAAGGGCGCAACAGGAACTTGAAAAAACCAAAAATAAGTACCTTGATTTATATCATAATGCGCCTAACGGGTATGTGATTTTAAATGAAAGTCAGGAAATTCTGGAAGTAAATTCTGTTGCCGGTCAACTTCTTGGAATCGCTCAAACAAAAGGAAAAAAGAACGAAAATCTATCATCATATGTTAATCATAATTTTCAGGATACCCTCTGTTTTCATATGCAAAAGGTGATAGAAACGAAATCGAAGCAATCCTGCGAGGTGCAGTTAAAAGCTATGAATAATGGGCATCCTGTTTTTATCCGACTTGAAAGCATTCCCATCCAAATGGAGGAGAATGAATCGGATGAATATCACATTCATATGTCGGTTGTTGACATTACCGATAAAAAAATAGCTGAGGAAAAACTAATTGAATCAGAATCCATTCACCGTGAAACTTTAAGTAACATTTCCGATGCTGTATTTATCACCGATGAAACCGGTGATTTTACCTTTGTTTGTGTGAATACCATCAATATTTTTGAAAAAGATGCAAACCAGGTCTGGAAACTGGAGAATATCAATCAACTATTTGGCGGCAATGTTATGCAATTGGTGCCTGTTGACCAACTGAAAGAGGTTTCCAATATTGACTGGCAGATCATAACACCCTCGAAGAAGACCAAGGAATTATTGATAAATATTAAAGAAGTTAACATCAGGGAGGGTAAGTATTTATTTACCTGCCGTGAAGTAACTGAACGCAGAAAAGCCGAAAAGGAAGTGGTTAGAAGCAATACACGCTTAAACAACATCCTTGAAAGTATAAGCGATGGTTTTTTTGCCTTAACCGAAGACCTTGAAATAACTTATTTTAATGTAGCTGCTGAGAAAATTCTTGGTCGGAAGAAGGATGATGTAATTGGTAATAAATTGTTTGAAGCATTTCCAGAAGCAAAAGGGTCGGTTTTTGAAGAAAAATACACCGAGGCACTCAAAAAAAGGAAAAGTATTACGTTTGAAATCTATTTTGATGTTGTCCCATACAGCAATTGGTATGATGTACGGGTGCATCCAAACGATGACGGCATATCCGTTTTTTTCCAGGTTACCACGCAGCGAAAATTAGCCGATAAAGAATTAAGAGAGAGTAATCTAAGGTTTCGAAGTGTTTTCAATAATTCACTCACTGGTATTATCTATATTAATCCTGAGGGCGACATCCTTGAAGCAAACAGTAAAATCCTTGAAATGTTGGGTTCACCATCGATTGAGGAGACTAAAAAAATCAATGTATTATCGTTTGAACCTTTAAAGCACATTGGTTACTCCGATGATTTTATAAAATGCATTGAAACCAAAGAAATCATTTTCAATGAGACCATGTATCTCAGTAAATGGGGTTCCCAGATTTATGCAAGGTATTATTTCAATCCCATCATGAACAATGATGATGAAATCATTGGTGTACTTGCCAATGTTGAGGATGTTACCTATAAAAAATTATCGGAGCAACGGATAAAAAAATATGTGGATAATTTAAGAGTCATTTCTGAATTTTCATCAGAACTCATTCATTGCACCAGCAGATACGGGGTAATTTCGCTAACCGCGGATAAGATTTACGAACTGAATTACAAAAAGGTATATCTGTTGAGTTGTGAATATAATGAGAAAGTAGAGGGCCTCAAAATGAAAGATGTTTATGGATTTGGCCCGAAACTTCAGGAGGTGATTGATCACCTCGGAACCGATTTTAGGGAAATGATCTTCAGGTCAGAGGAGATGGATTCAGAAAAGATGGAACTTTTTGTATCAGGACATTTAGAACTTTTTAACGGGGGGATATATGACCTCGCTGCTAAAAATCTCTCGAAATCCAATGCAAAAGACATCGAAAAACTGTTGGGGATTGACCGTGTTTATGGCATGAGTTTTTTAATTAATGGAACGCCTGTTGGCGCAATTGTTATCATGGCAAAAGAAGGCGCTCAAATATTTGATAGCAGCACAACGGAAACGCTCATTAAACAGGCTTCAATTGTAATTGAAAGGTTAAAAGCGCAAAGCGATGTCAGTTCCCGCGAACAGCAGTTTAAAACCTTGTTTGAACATGCCTCTGACGGAATATTTATCCATGATTTGAATGGTAATTTTTTGGAAGTAAACAACGTTGCCTGTTTCAAACTTGGCTATTCCAAGATGGAAATGTTGACTAAAGCATTTGGCGAAATCCATAAATCAGGATACGTGGAAGTATTTCAGGATAAACTAAAGAAACTGAGCGGCAATCAATCCATTTTTGCAGAAACTGTTCAAATCACCAAAAGCGGTGATGAAATACCAACAGAATTAAATGCAAGGATGATCAATTTTAAGGGTAAAACTGCTGTA
Source organism: uncultured Bacteroidales bacterium (assembly GCA_964486145.1). Classification (GTDB taxonomy): domain Bacteria; phylum Bacteroidota; class Bacteroidia; order Bacteroidales; family JAAAOM01; genus CAZAMT01. The sequence goes on along the minus strand of CAZAMT010000358.1, from coordinate 1,361 downwards.
CTTTCGGTTTCGAGGGATATCACGGAAAGAAAGAAATCAGAACTTGAATTATTGCAGGCGAAAGAAAAAGCGGAAGAAAGTGATCGGCTAAAGTCGGCTTTTCTTGCAAACATGAGCCATGAGATACGTACACCCATGAATGCCATCATCGGGTTTTCCGATCTTCTTGATAATCCGGACCTTCTCCCGGAACGAAGAAACAGGTACACGGGAATCATTAAAACAAGAAGCCAGGATTTGCTGCAGATTGTGAATGACATCCTGGACATTTCAAAAATTGAAATCGGCCAGATGGAAATCATTGACAAGGAAATTAACCTCGACCAGTTATTACAGGAAATTCACACCATTTATTTGGAGAAACTGGGAGATGAGAGCGATATTGATTTTGTATATGAACCCCTGAACTCTTTGTTTAACGAACCATTCATCGTTTCTGATGATTTACGTCTGAAACAGGTGCTCAGCAACCTGGTTGACAACGCGATAAAATATACCAAAAAAGGCAGGGTCAGCTTTGGAGCAAATCTTGATGAAGCCGGATTCATACAATTCTTTGTGAAAGACACCGGGGCAGGCATTTCAAAAGATAAATGGGATGTCATCTTCGAACGATTTATGCAATCGGATGAGAAAACAGGCCGAATATACGGAGGTACAGGCCTGGGTCTGTCCATATGCAAAAGCCTGGTATCTTTGATGGGAGGTAAGATTTGGCTGGACTCTGAAGTGGGAAAAGGAACATCATTTTACTTTACCATTCCATACCGGCCTTTGTTGGCAGAGAACAATGAAACTTACAAACAACAGGACCTTGAAAAACCTGAATGGAAGGGAAAACATGTGCTTGTCATTGAAGATGATCAGTTTAGCCGCGATTATCTGACCATGATCCTCGAGGCAACCAACATTAAAATATCAGTAGCTGAAACAGGAGCAGAAGCAATGAAGTTTATCGGAAATGAGAAAAATATTGACATAATATTAATGGATGTCCGGTTGCCTGATATGAATGGCATTGACATTACAAGTAAAATTCGGGAGGATAAGAACATGGTTCCCATCATTGCGCAAACAGCATATGCGATGGAAAATGACAAACAAAAGTGTTTACGCGCCGGTTGCAACGAATATGTTTCAAAACCCGTGAACAGGGAGCAATTGATTGAATTATTGAAAAAGTATCTGTAAACCATGCGGGGGGTGTATTTTACCTTTGGTCACTTTTGTCTCATTAAAGAGGAATTATTTTGATCTCAAAAAAACAGCATAGTCCAACCATTTTGGAGTTGGAGGAACCTCCGGGAGAGGTCTGAGCATGTTAAACAACAATATACTATCATACTCTGATTTTCTGACCG
>CAZAMT010000357.1:0-4044 GCA_964486145.1 uncultured Bacteroidales bacterium | reverse complement strand
TTACAATCACTGCATTGATTGTAAGTAACTATAAAAGCTATTCTGCCGGCATGAATTTATCAATAACCCTGTGTTGCTTTAATGGTTTTCCTAACAATATGTTACGATTATTTTCAGCGGTCAGGTTTTTATCCCATAAATCAAGGGCTTTCGTATAATACTCCATCGCGGTTTTGTATTGTTCCCGGTGACGGTAAACAATGCCGAGGTTGGTATAGGCAATGCTTAAGCGCCGATTCACTTCCTTCAGCGCCTTTTGTATGGATTTCAAACGATGATCTAAAAATTTTCGCTGTTCATTCAAAGTATATTTTTCAAGGCCATTTAAAAATTCTGCCTGAATGTTCTCGCGCAATTCGTTTTCTGATTGATTTTCAAACCGTGAAAGCCAGGATTTATATATTTCAATGCTTTTTTGTGCACATTCTTCACTGCGGTATAATAAGCTATCCCTGGGAATCCGCGCCTCAACAGTGATACCATGTTGCAATTGTTGAAGGTAAAGAGAAAGATATGCAGCACAGCGGTTGTTATAGAGCACACCAACTTCGTATGAACTCCGGTAATGTGGAACGGACTGGTAGATGTCCTGAATGGAGTCCATCAGGTTAATGATGTCATCATACTTATTTGCCGAAGTTAGATCATTGTAATTGCTGTATAATTTCCTGGCGGTCAGCACCCGTGGATCTTTTGATTTCTCCATATTGGATGACTGGAGGTAAACAAAGCCAATGGCAAGTGCAAAAAAGGCACTCATAAAAATTACGAGTACCTTTTTGGGGTTATATTTTTTTGTTTTAGCCATTAAAATCAGCTATGAACTTTTTCGATAAGAAATTTTCTGATTTCCAGTGGTGTATCACTTGTTAATTTCGAAACAATGATGTTGGTGATAATGGCCAACGGCGCTCCAATCCAGGCAAAATACCACGCACCAAGATAATAATTAAAGAATTCGTGATACGGAAGTACCGTACCGTTTTTCCCGGCTACAAAATAGGTGATGGAAACAATAGCGACAAGTCCTCCCGCAATTAATCCGGCAATGGCTCCTTGCTTGTTTGATCCACTCCACCAAATACCCAGCAAAAATAAAGGAAATATGGTGCATCCTGCCAATGAAAAGGCTACTGCTACAAGTTGGGCAATTAATCCCAGTTTCATTAATGCAATGGCTGTAACGATTATAGCCATAATGACGGTACCGATACGTGCCATCATCATTTGAGTTTTAGGTGATGAACTGGGATTGATTACTTTTACATATAAATCATGTGAAAATGCTGATGCTCCGGCAACAAGAAGACCTGATACTGTTGAAAATGCCGCCGACACGCCTCCTGCAGCCAGCAATCCCACAATTAAGGGATGAACATTTCCCAATTGAGCCGTATACACCACAATGGCATCTTTTGACAGTTTTCCGACTTCTGGATGTGCAGATAATATTTTTCCAAAAGCAGAGTATACCGGTGCACTCCAGTAAAGGATGCATATAAAAAACAGACCCCAAACAACAGACCATCGGGCATCACTTGCTTTTGGAACAACATAAAACCTTTGAATGACATGCGGTAAACCGGCTGTACCGATCATTAAAGAAAAAGCAATGGCAATCCATTGAAAAAAGGTTTTACCTGTAGCCGGATCCCATGGCATGGAATATTCCGGGGATGCGGTAATGGCAAAATCGTGTCCCATGGAATTCATAAGGTCATGTATATTGGTCGATGCAATGCCATTCGTAATGTCTGTCACAACTGATCCATAGCCAATCTGAGGCAGAATCCAGAAATATTCGTATTTGAAGGTAAGAATAAACAGCGGGATAATGAATGAAATGATGATGATCACATACTGTATCTGCATATTTTTGGTTACTCCCAGCATTCCTGATATGAGGGTGTACAATAAAACCACGGAACCACCAATAATAACGGACCATGCAAAATCTATCCCTAAAATCCATTTAAACATCAGTCCGATACCGGCAAACTGGCCAACACAATAGGATATGGAAATAAGAATGGCTATGATAGCGCCAATGGCACGCATCGACTGGGAATAATAACGATCGCCTATAAAATCAGCGGCAGTGTACTTCCCATATTTACGAATTTGACCGGCCATAAGTATTAATAACAACACGTATCCTCCGGTCCAACCGACAACATATGCCAGGCCATGATATCCTGAACCATACATTAATGCTGCCATGCCTAAAAAAGATGCCGCACTCATCCAGTTCGACGCAATGGCCATTCCTGAACCGGTACGGGAAATGCTCCGGCCGGCGGCATAATAGTCCGTGGTGTCTTTTGCGCGAAAAACGATTCCGACCAGCACAAAAACCAATAATATGGTTATCAAAATAATGGCAGGACCAAGTTTGAAACTCCCTTCAAGCTGGGTAGCTGCAGTTGCTGCCTGGAGAAGGCCGTATGGACATAATAATGCAATTATTGAAAATATAAATTTCTTCATTTTAGTTCGGTTTTCTTTTGTTTATTATTCAGAGATCTGTAGTTTTTTATTGTTTTTATCGATTTGAACGCAATAAGCATAGCAAAGCCCGATAAACAATATGAGTAGAAAAACTGCCGTATAAAAATAATGAAAAGGAAATCCCAGGAAAGTCGTATCCGTTAAAACCGAACGGTTGTGTGTTAGATAAAGGGGCATGGCCGACTCTGTTGTTTCCATGTTCTCTGTTGTAAATGCACCAGCCATCGCTGCATGTAACTCAAAAGGCAAAATATTGGCGAGCACATGCGTTTTCTCCAAATTTAAGATATCAGTGGCTTGATCGGTTAGGTTTCGTTTCGCTTCAATATAAGCAACATTCATTAATGATACCTGCGACTCAGAAACGTCATTGAATTGTTGGATGGCAGACAACAACGATTTCTTATTCGCATCATCAGCCAATTGCATCAATGCCCATGAAATGCCGTTATCCAATGCTAATCGGTGCTCAGGTGTTATAAAAACTTTTCCTGTTACATGCAATGCCGACAAGGCGAACTCCCTCAGTTGTGCAGAATTGCTACTGCCTGATTTTACTGCCGGCCAGACCTCATTAAACGAAATTAGTTCAGGTTCCGGAGTAGGCTTTTCAATGACTCTCAAAACGATATGGAATCCAAAAATTGCTACCACCCAGATACTTACAAGCCAAATTACCAGGTTGCGGTTTTTAAGGGCCCGATCGGTGGTGGGTTTGAAAAAACTAATGTGATAATCACTTTCTTGGTGCATAAGCGTTGGTTTTGGTTTAAAATGTCGTTGAAATATACAAAGAAATTTTATACAATCATGATTTTTATTGAAAGAAACAAGCTGTAAAAATCCTTTACACCCGGTGATAAGTAATGAAAATTCAGTTTCATATCGTTAACAAACAGCGCTTTACACAAATCTCCCATCAACCACCCAACCCACAAAATCATCCGAAATTAACCTGTCCTATTCCATTGAATGAAATGCTCCCTCTAAAAATTCTATTATTTTCCGGTTCACATGTTCCGGTTTCTCCATGTTCAAACCAGATATCCTGTTCCGGATCGGAGTATCCACCACCCATCCAATCAAAAAGCTTTTCATATTTATTCCTGTTCGGGAAAAACATAAAATACCTAAATCCCTTCCAGGCTATCCCTCCGTTCAAGGGCATAAAAGTTTTGGACGGTTCGAACAGCATGATTGCTGATATGGTATCCGGCATTTCATGGGCCAGCGCCAATGCCAGCCAGCTTCCGTATGACAATCCTGCAAGGGCCACTTTATCCATGTTGTAATGATTGATTATTTGTGTCAGCCAGGTTTTATAATCCTGCACATTCTGAATTGCCTTCCCTGATGGTTGGCTTTTACCGCCATAGTTCAACATATCTAATGTAAAAACTGAAATGTTCAGACAATTTCTTTACGTTTGGGCCCCACATAGTTGCATCTGCAAACAACCCCGGAATCAAAATAAGAGATTCATTGTTTTCATCTGTTTAAAATTTGTGACCAAACCTGAAATTTGGCACTCATTTC
>CAZAMT010000356.1:0-4077 GCA_964486145.1 uncultured Bacteroidales bacterium | reverse complement strand
ATATGTAACCCTTAAAATAAGACTTATGAGTCCGGTCTAAAAAGCCACCTTACCCTAAATCCCCTAAAGGGGACTTCTTCAAACTACTGATTTTTAGCTGTTCCCCTATAGAGCCTGTCCCGATGAAAATCGGGAGGTTACGGGTAAAAACTACAAAAATCAGCAGTTTGAAGGCTTTTTAGACCAAACCCAATTTTTCAATCTTTCGCCATATTATTGAATATCTGGCAAGTAGTTTTGTACGTGCAATGCATTCGCCATAACATTTTCTTTTGAAAATAAGTCGCGGTGATATTTACTATTAACATACATTCCCGTCTGGTTACCATAAAAACGACTGGAAGGCAAACCTGATACCCCGGTTGGAATAACAGACCATGAATTATCCCAGTCATTTAAATCATAAATGTGGCGCTGTGATGCTCCATGGTTAACCTTGTAACGATCAACAAAGGGGTAAGTGTAAGGCATTATAGTATGGTAACTACCTCCAACACGAAATGGCCCTTTGTTCAGGTTAAAAAACCTGTTCAATATATTTACTGATCCAAGTGGATGTTCAAGCGTAAGTTGATGCATGCTTCCCCATGACCATTTACTCATGTCAGAACCAAACTGGTTTTCCAATTTATCAATAACCTGCCTGAATGTAGTAACCAGGATTTCGTTCATTGTTTCAACCTTCGAAGTGTGAGTGTCATCCCACCACGGCGATTCGGGGATATACCAGATATTTGAAAGAGCAACCTTTGGCAATTTTGTTACCTTGATAAACTCGTGATAAAGAGAATCACCCAATTCATCGGAAAAAGCATTTTCAAATAATGTAGTATACAGTTCTTCGAATAATAAAGGTGCGGCTTTTTCAGATTGCATTTTAAAATCCCATTCTCTGAGAAGGTTTAACCCTTCTTTTTCGATATCCTTTAAATCCATTCTTCTCTCCACCGCAGTTATTATTTCGTCGGAAAATTCCCTGGCTAAATCCGATTCAACATCTGTTTGCACAGATTTTACCATTTCAGGAGTAAACTCATTTTCACTTCCAAGCAGTTCATTCAATCTATTCATGCGGTATGGCATTGAAAACCATTTTCCGATATGATATGGATAGTCATTTCCAACTGTTTTGCTATTTGCAGAAGCTACAAAGCCTTTCTCCGGATTGAATGAAAACGGTAATTCATCAAACGGTACAAATCCCTGCCAGTCGAACTCATCTGTCCAGCCGGGAAGAATTTCAAACCCGGGTTCCCTTTTCCGCACTGGAACACCGGCTGCGCAATACAAGCCAATGTTTCCTTTGGTGTCAGCATAATTGATGTTTTGACTAATGGATTTAAATGTTTGAATAGCATTTAAAAACTCATCCCAGCTTGATGCCCGGTTTAACTGAAAAATTGTACGCATTTCGTTGCTGTACTCATGGCCAGCCCAATGCATTGTGATAATTTTTTCATTGTAATTTTTAAACCGGTTTACAACCGGCCCACGATGTGTATATCGCAACACTTCATTTATGGTGTCATCATCTTTTGTTGCAATGGACTCTTGCCGAATTTCAATATCGTACCAATTACCCTGGTAAAGGTATTTTGAAGTATCCTCATTTATTTTTTCTTCATAAAAATCAACGTTATCAACACCTGTATTGGTCATACCCCAGGCAATACTATCGTTGTGTCCGCAAATAACAAAAGGCTGCCCAGGAACGGCAACACCGGTTACATTGAGTCCTTCAGGCTCGACTTGCTGATGAATTTGCATCCATATACCCGGCATATTCAAACCAATATGCATATCGTTGGCCAGAATCGGTTTACCTGATGCTGTTTTGCTGCCGGCCAGCGACCAGTTATTGCTTCCGTGCAAAATATCCAGTTGCATGTCTTGCAGTTTTCTATTGCCCCCAAGGATAGAATTGGTGAGATCGAGGGATTCAACTTCGTAATCAGGATATACAACTGTTTCCCGTGCCTCAATATCCGGTAGTAACTGGACAAAACGAATACTGTCAATTTTTGATTTAATTTTATGTAATGTAAAAGGCGACCAGCCCAGTTCTAAATCCCATGCCATATAGCCAATAAGGTTCACTGAATGTATTTTTTTCCAGGGTTCAGGTTTGTATCCTAATATAGTAAATTCAGGAGGCAGCCTGTCATAATAATCGGTAATGTAATGGTTAACACCTTTCGAAAAAGCCTCCAGGGCTTTCAAAACATCCTGGCTGCAGCTATCCAACACCCATTTAGATTTACGGGGATAATCCAATGCCCGCAAAAGCAAATCGGTTTCAACAAAATCTTTTCCAAATATTTCCGACAATCTTCCTGTGGTTACACGACGCAACAAATCCATCTGCCAAAGCCTTTCCTGGGCCATGATGTAACCGGTTGTTACATACAAATCATGTTCATTTACAGCATATATGTGAGGAATTCCCATTGAATCCCTGTAAACGGTCACCTTTTTCCTGATTCCCGGAATATAAACGTTGCTATCATAATCAGGCATTGCCCGATGCTGTAAATTTCTTATAAAAAAAACGGCTGTGATAACTGCTATTCCAATTAGAACAGCCAAAGCAAGAAGAATTCGTTTGAATGTTTTCATATGATCATGATTGTTTTCTGATAAGATAGTTTATTTTAATTTTTTGACTGAAAAGATATCAAAATTTATTTGATATTTTTTATTACATTAGTCCGCAACGTTATTAATTAAAACTTTTATCTGTGAAAACCCGAGTATTCATTTCTTTGATATGCTTTTTGTTTAGCGGTGCAGTCTATGCTCAAACAGACGAAAAAAAGGAACCCGAAAAAGAAAAGGTAAAAACAGGGTTAACATTTGGAGCCGTTCCGGCAATTGCATTCGATTCGGATATAGGTTTTAAATATGGAGGTGTAGTTAATTTTTACCATTTTGGTGATGGCAACTCATATCCCAATTATAAACATGGACTTTTTCTGGAATGGTCAAGAACAACAAAAGGCAGTGGCATTAATGAACTCATTTACGATTCTGAATACCTTATCCCAAAAACACGCGTCACCGTTGAAACAAGTTACCTTACTGAACAAGCACTTGATTTTTACGGTTTCAACGGTTACAATGCATTTTACCACCCTACGTTTGCCAATGAAGACGATGTGAACTACATTACCCGTATGTATTATCGGCTGGACCGTAAAATGCTGCGCCTCAGAGCGGATTTTTTACGAAACATTATGGATGAAAAGTTGCGTTTCTATTTTGGATTTGCGCATTACGGTATCGATCTCAGCAGGGTTGATTTTGACAAATTAAATGAAGGCCGCGATGCTGAAAATCTTATTCGTGACACAACCACGTTGTATGATAAATACGTGAACTGGGGATTTTTTGATGACAATGATGCCAACGGGGGTAATACAAATCTCATTAAAACCGGCCTGGTTTATGATACCCGGGATATTGAAGCAAATCCTATGAAGGGCATGTGGTCTACTTTGCAACTGATCATGGCCCCGCCGTTTCTGGGTAACAACGAGGGTTCTTATATTAAAATGGTAATTAACCACCGACAGTATTTTACTCTGATTCCCAAAGTATGCAATTTTGCTTACCGGATAAGTTACCAGGATAAGCTGTCTGGTGACATGCCAACATACATGATGCCCTTTATTTTCAACAGCGGCCCGATAAAAACCAGGGATGGACTGGGAGGAGCAAAAACCGTCAGGGGTATTCTTCGAAACAGGGTTGTTGGCGAAGATTATCTATATGGTAATTTTGAGGTTCGATATAAAATTTTCAGGAAAGTTATTTTCAATCAGAATGTGTATGTCGCATTAAATTCTTTTATTGACTGGGGAATGATTACCGGCAAGTATACACTTCCTGAAACCATGAATCCCGATGCTATCGAATATCTTGCTAATGGAGATAAGGAAGCCATCCACGGAAGTTATGGAGCAGGAATAAATTTCGCGCTTAACGAAAATTTCGTAGTGGCAGTTAACTACGGATTGGCCATGGATAAACGGGATGGGAATAATGGTTTGTATATCGGTTTAAACTTTTTGTATTGAG